>JAJBVF010000453.1 GCA_020859965.1 Clostridiales bacterium | reverse complement strand
GAACAGCAGGCCAAAAAAATTATTGCAGAATGGGCGATTTGCAGAAAAAAGAAGCTTGACAAAACGTTTTATCATCCCTATAATAATTTTGTACAAAGAAATGAAATCTGGTCCATGAGGATTTAGATAATTTAACCAACAAGGAGGAAGAAACTATGAAAAAGAAAGTGACCAGTGTTTTACTCACAAGCGTGATGCTGTGCAGTCTTGCAGTCAGTGGAACCAGTGTATTAGCGGATGAAGCAGCGGACGTGTCTGTTTGCCTGGTATATTCCGGTATGCTTGGAGATCAGTCTTTCAATGATATGTGCCACAATGGAATGCTGCTGGCAGAGGAAGATTTTGATATTGAAGTTAAGGAACTGGAAGGATCGACATCCGATGAATGGCAGGCGAACCTTCTCTCCGCATGTGAGGATGGCTATGATCTGGTTATCTGTACCTCTTCCAACCTCTCAGAGTTCCTGTCTGAGTATCATGACAGCTATCCGGATACCAAGTTTGCGATCATCGACGACACAGTAGAAGGCGACAATATCGTATCTGTATCTTTCGCTCAGAATCAGGGTTCCTTCCTGGCAGGTGCTGCAGCAGCTCTGTTTACACAGCATGATGAGATCGAAGGCGTGAATTCAGACCACATCATCGGCTGGGTAGGCGGAATGGATATCCCGGTTCTTCATGACTTTTATGTAGGATATTATGAAGGCGCGAAGTACGTAGATCCGGATGTACAGATTCTTCAGTCCTTCGTTGGAAACTGGACAGACCCGGCTACAGGAAAATCCATGACAGAAGCGCAGTATGATCTGGGTGCGGACATTGTTATGAACGTTGCTTCCGGTACAGGCGCTGGTATCCTTCAGGCAGCTGCTGACAATGGAAAATTCGCGATTGGTGTAGATGATGATCAGGACAGCCAGTATCCGGGTTCAATCCTTACTTCTCAGCTGAAGAGAGTAGACAACGCAGTTTACTCCGTGATCCAGTCCGTAGTTGAGGGCACCTTTGAGGCTGGTTCTTCCTACATGACTCTGGCTGACGGCGGCGTTTCCCTGACTGATTTCTCCGTTATGAAGGAAGCTCTCGGAGACGACTTCCCGGATGAGATCGTTGAGACGGTTGAAGAGCTTGAAGAGAAGATCATCTCTGGTGAGATCGTAGTATCCAACTATGAAGGCTATGGTCCGGAAGACGCTGTTTATGCTGACTATGGTGCAGATAATTAAGTAACAGCAATCTGAATAATCGAAACACAGGTGATTTGTAATGAATTGAAAAAGGGGTTGGCTGTGTTCCAACCCCTTTTCGTTTGATGCACACGGCCGGGCAAGGAGTTTTGCGGCTGAAGCTGCACCCCGGCCCGCGCGGGCGAGTAGGAGTCGAAAAGGCCGCCTCCTGCTCGATCGCAGGCGGGCAGGAGCCGAAATGTCGCTTCCTGCCCGATCGTAGGGACAGATTCTCACTGAATTAAGAAAAGGGGCGAGTGTGTCGGTGAATGAATATTGTGTGGAAATGACAAACATCGTAAAGTCATTTGGTGAGGTACAGGCGGTAAAAAATGGCCACTTTAATCTGAAAAAGGGGGAAATTCATTCCCTGATCGGTGAGAATGGCGCCGGAAAGTCCACCATGATGAAGATGCTTTACGGTATGTATGATTTTGACGACGGAACAGTAAAGGTAAATGGAGAGCAGCTGACGAAGATCGTGCCGAAGATCGCGATCGAAAAAGGGATCGGTATGGTTCATCAGGAATTCATGCTTGTGAATGAGCTGACTGTTCTGGAGAATATTATTCTGGGATTTGAGCCGAGGAAGGGCATGCGGATTGACTTCGAAAAGGCAAGAGCGGATATCCAGGAATATATTGATGAGTATAACATGGATATTCAGATGAATAAGAAGATCAACCAGATATCCGTAGGTGAGGCGCAGCGTGTGGAGATCATCAAGATTCTCTGCCGCGGTGCTGAGATTATTATTCTGGACGAGCCGACAGCGGTGCTGACGCCGCAGGAGGCGCAGCAGCTTTTCCGCATTCTGGATAAGCTGCGTGAAAATGGAAAGTCAATCGTCTTTATTTCCCATAAGCTGGATGAGGTTATGCAGATTTCCGACCGGATTTCTGTTATGAGACAGGGAAATTATATCGGGACGGTAAATAAGAGCGAGACATCTGAGGCCGAGCTTGCGAAGATGATGATCGGCCGCGAGGTGTTCCTGAATATTGAGCGGAAGGCTGCCACTCCGGGAGAGGTGGTTCTTCGGGTAGAGAATCTGTGGACTTCCGGCGAGAAGGAGAATTCCAAAATACGCGGGATCAATCTGGAGGTTCGCGCGGGTGAGATTGTCGGTGTGGCCGGGATTGACGGCAATGGACAGAGCGAGCTGATCGAGGCGATCACCGGGCTTCGGAAGGTCGAAAAGGGAAAGGTGTATCTGGATGGTCAGGACATCACGAATTTCCAGCCGAAGAAGGTGAGGGAAGCAGGTCTTACTCATATTCCGGAAGACCGGAATACCCGGGGACTGAACCGCGCTCTATCACTGAAGGAGAATATTGTAGCTGTTCAGGTAGATGATAAGCCCTTTGCAAAAGGGATGCTGGTAAACAATAAAGAGATTACTGACTATACGACGAAACTTGCGGAGAAGTTTGATATACGGCCCAGAGATCCGGAGATGATCACGCAGTCTCTTTCCGGCGGCAATGCGCAGAAAATCGTAGTAGCCCGCGAGGTTTCGATCGGCGGGAAGCTGCTGATCGCTTCCCAGCCGACCCGTGGTGTTGATATTGGGGCGATCGAGTCGATCCGGACAATCCTGCAGGAAGTGAAGGAAGAGGGACGGGGCGTGCTGCTGGTTTCCGCGGAGCTCGAAGAGCTGCTTTCACTTTCGGATCGTATCGTGGTTATGTATGAAGGGAAGATCTCCGGACGGATGGATGCTTCGGAAGCAAATGAGGAAAATCTGGGACTTCTCATGATGGGCGGCGCAGATACCGCGAAAGGAGGCGCAGCATAATGAAAGACAGGAAAGTATATGTGGTCAAATGGGTATTGACTGTGCTCTTTGCACTGGTGATCGGCGCGGTACTGATCCTGATGATCCACGAAAACCCGATTGACGCTTATGTTGCTCTGGTGCGCGGCGCCTTTGGCGGAAACCTGAAGCTTGGTACGACTTTGTCGAACTTCACACCTCTGCTTCTGACCTCCGCGGCATTTGCGATTGCGGCAAAGGGCGGCGCCTTCAATGTCGGCGTGGAGGGCGAAGTATTTCTGGGCGGTCTTGCGGCAGCCTATGTCGGTATTTACTGGACCTGGTGCCCGAAGCCTCTTCTGATCGTGCTCTGCTTTGCCGCAGCGATCCTTGTCTCCGCGGCATGGGCGTTTATCGCAGCGTTCCTGAAAGTGAAATGGGGAGTCAACGAAGTCTGCGTGACGATCCTTATGAACTCGGTAGCGCAATATATTGCTTCCTATTGTGTCAGCGGTCCGATGAGTGCCGGAAAAGCAAATTCGCAGTCTCCGGATACGTTGGTTACCCTGCCGAAGATCATGAAACCAAGTACATTAAATACCGGTATTTTCATTGCAATCGTAGTATTCATTCTTGTATGGTTTATGCTGCAGAAAACGACGCTGGGATATAAGATCCGCTCTACCGGTACCAATCCGGCGCATGCGGAATACGCAGGTATGAAGCCCGGGCGGATCACGATCATCGCCATGATGATCTCAGGTGCTTTGGGCGGTATTGCCGGATGCATTCAGGTTCTGGGCGCGTATGGCTATTATCTGGACAATTTCGCTACCGGTCTTGGCTCAAACGGAATGCTGATCGCTCTGATCGCGAGAAGCAATTTTGCCGCACTGCCATTTGTGTCTTTCTTCGTCGCAGTGCTGAAATCAGGAGCGATGGGCATGCAGCAGAGCACCGGTGTGCCAAAATCAATTGTAGATACATTGACCGCGGTATTTATCTGCGTGGCCTGCATGGAGATGCTGTTTATCTTTAAAAAGAAGAAAAAATCCGGAAAGTCAGAAGTGAAGCAGGGGGGTGAATCATAATGAAATTACGCAACATTTTTAATATTTCATTGATTTATTCGACATTCCATATTGCCACGCCGATTATCTATGCCGCGCTCTGCGCAGCGATTACCCAGCAGGCGAATATCCTCAATGTCGGTACGGAAGGAATTATGCTGATGGGCTGCTTTGTGGCTGTTGCAGTCAGCTATTTTACCGGGAGCTGGATTCTTGGAACACTGGCGGCTATGATCGGCGGTATGCTGATCGCGCTGATCATGGCGGTAGGTATCATCCGCTACAATGCAGACAACTGTGCGATTGGTATGGGCGTAAACCTGCTGGCGACGGCACTTACGAAATATCTGCTGGAGACGATTTTCGGTGTGAGCGGAAACTTTACGGATCCGAAGATCATCAGCATTCCGAAGGTGAATATTCCGTTTATAGAGAATATACCGATCATCAATGACATTTTTAACAACTGGTATGTCACCGAATGGCTGGTGCTTGTCCTGATCGCTGTCGTATGGTTTATGTTTTATAAGACGGTATGGGGACTGCGTCTGCGCGCGGTGGGACAGTTTGAACAGGCTGCGCAGACTGCCGGTATCAACGTATCCTCTATGAAATATCAGGCACTGCTGATCGGCGGTCTGCTGGGCGGACTGGCCGGAGCGCACCTGGCGCTGGGCTACACGACGCTGTTCAGGGAAGGTATGACCAGCAACCGTGGATTCATGGGCGTGGCGGCCATGTATTTCGGCAACGCGAACCCGATCTTTTCCTCGATTGGCTGTCTGGTATTCGGCCTTGCGAGTGCGATCGGAAACCGTGTGCAGGCATACGGCGTACCGTCTCAGATCGTATTGCTGATCCCATATGTGATCACTATCGTGGTGCTGGTAGTATCTCTTGTATCGAAGCAGGCGGCAGAGCGTAAGAAGAAGAGCTCTCTGACGAATGTCAACTGATAAATTCATTTGTAACGATCAATAGAATTGGGAGGAAAGTATGGATAAGAGAAAGGTCATCCTGGACTGCGACCCGGGACATGACGATGCGGTCAATATTTTACTGGCCGGGAAAAGTCCGGTGCTGGATCTGATCGGTATCACTGTGGTGGCCGGGAATCAGACGCTGGAAAAAACGACGCGGAATGCGCTGAATGTATGCCAGTATCTTGGCCTGGATGTTCCTGTATACCAGGGCTGCGGCCAGCCAATGATCATAGAAAAGCGGAATTCACCGGAGATTCACGGTGAGACGGGGCTGGATGGTCCGACGTTCGATCCGCTGACGAAAGAGAAGGAAACGAAGCATGCGGTAAACTATCTGACAGAAACAATCATGGCTTCGGATGGAGAGATCACTCTGGTACCGACCGGACCGCTGACCAATATCGGTATGGCTATGCGGATGGAGCCGGCGATCATTCCAAAAATCAAAGAAATCGTGCTGATGGGCGGCAGCTATCAGCTTGGCAATGTTTCCCCGGCTGCGGAATTTAATATTCTGGCGGACGCGGATGCCGCGCATGTCGTGTTCTCCTCCGGTGTACCGATCGTGATGGTCGGGCTGGATGTGACAAGGAAGGTGCTTTGCTATCCGTCTGTCGTGGAGCGTATGCGGGCTATTGACACCAGGGCGGCGCACCTGTTTGCCGATATGATGGAATTCTTCAACAAAACGCAGAAGGAAGTGTTTGGCTGGGAAGGCGGGCCGCTTCATGATCCGGTGACCTGCGCGTATCTGATCGATCCGTCTGTGCTGGAAGTGAAGGAGATGTATACGGAGATCGATCACGGCTTTTACGGCCCGAGCTACGGAAGGACGAATTGCGATTACTTTGGAATGTCCGGAAAGACACCGAATACAAAGGTAGCAGTGGACATTGATGTGGAGAAATTCTGGGATATTATAGAGGCCGGAATCCGCAATTACAGCTGACCGCGCGGTTGAGAAAAAGATTGTTTATGCGATATGTTTCAGACGCACAGATGGAATACTTCGCCGAACACAGGGAGGGAATGGATAGCATATGAGAGATCTCAAAGAAGTCCTGAAGGAAAATAAGGAAACTTATATTCAGAAATTAAAAGATCTGATCGCGATCGATACCCACGATATTGGTCATGGGATCAAGGGTGGTCTGGAGAAGCAGGGTCAGGAATATATGAAAGCGCTGTTTTCTGAAATGGGTGCTTCTGATATCACGGAAGACCAGCTGAAGGAAGAGGTAATCCAGGAGTGCCTGCGCAGATACAATGAAGGCAATCCCGGGCACAATTATGACGGGCGTTATAATGTATATGCGACATTTTCCGGCAAGGGTGGAAAAAGCATCATGTTTAACAGCCACATCGACACCATGCCGGCGGGCGATCTTTCTCAGTGGAAGACGCCGCCCCATGAGCCGACTGTTCTTGATGGAAAGCTGTATGGCCTTGGCTCCGCGGATATGAAAGCCGGACTGATGGCGTCCACATTAGCAGTGCAGCTGCTGTATGATGCGGGCTATGAGCTTCCGGGAGACGTGATCATTACCTCCGTCTGCGATGAGGAAGGCGGCGGGAATGGCTCCATGCAGGCGGCGATGAACGGAGTGCGCGCGGATGGAGTGGTGAACTGTGAAGGCACCAGCGGCGAGCTGATCCTGGCGCATATGGGTTTTGTCTTTTTCCGGGTAGAATTTGAGGGAAAAGCGAACCATTCCGGTGCCAAGTGGAAGGGCGTCAGCGCGATCGAAAAAGCGATGAAGGTGATCAATGCGCTCAGCGAGATGGAGCACAACTGGCTTCTGACTTACCGGCATCCGCTGCTTCCGGCGCCGAATCTGAATATCGGAGTGATCCATGGCGGCACGGCCGGCTCTACAGTAGCGGGGGACTGCTATTTTGAAACCTGCGTCCACTATATTCCAAATCAGATGTCCTATGATATGGTGGTGGAAGAATTTACGAATACGGTGACCGGGATCGCGTCCTGTGATCCGTGGATGAAGGATCATCCGCCTAAGATTACCATTTATCAGGCGGGAGGCGGCTTTGAGATGGATCCGGAGGATGAGTTTGTCCATACGTTTTGCGAAGCATTTTCAGACGGCATGGGTACGCCGGTAAAAATTGTTGGTTCCCCGGCAGGATGCGATTCCAGAATCTGGAGGAATATAGCCGAATGCCCGACGATTCAGTTCGGACCGGGCAATCTGGAACAGTGCCATTCACCGAATGAGTATGTGGAACTGGATGCTTATCTGGACTGCATCCTTATCTATGCAAAACTGATCCTTGCATGGGGCGGAAGATAAAGGAAAGCCCGAAAAAGGAGCTCCCAAAAGGGCGGAAAAAAGAGCAACAGAAGAAGCCGGACAGGGCGTTGCAGGAGAAGCGATGATTAATCTGGCATATACAAAAAGGTAATAAAAAGAGAAACCGGAAAAAGACCTGAAGAGAGATCTAAGGGGCGCAACAAAAGAAACAGAACAGAAGGGAGACGAAAAGAATGGGAAAGAAAGTATTACTGGCAGGAGAATCCTGGTCAGCCACGACAATGGAAATAAAGGGATTTAACGGGTTCTTTTCTTCAAAATATGAAACGGGACTCGGCTGGATTGATAAGGCAATCGAAAAAGCAGGATATGAGCTGGTCTATCTTCCGAATCATGAGGCGGCGGAGAACTTTCCGTTTACAATGGAGGAGCTGAAAGAATATGCCTGCGTCATTCTGTCTGATATCGGCGCGGACACTCTGCTGATCCCGCCAAAGACATTTGCTGCAAGCATGAAAATGCCGAACCGCTGCAATCTTCTGAAGGAATATGTGCTGCAGGGCGGCGGATTACTCATGGTAGGAGGTTATATGACGTTCTCCGGAATCGGCGGACAGGGAAAATGGTGCCATTCAGCGGTGCAGGACGTACTTCCTGTACAGCTGTATCCATATGATGACCGTATGGAGCACTGCGAAGGAGTCACTCCGAAGACAGTGAAGCCGGATCATCCGGTGATGAAAGGTATTGCGGGTGAATGGCCGGAGGTGCTGGGATACAATAAGAGTGACCTGAAGCCGGAGGCAGAACTGGTAGCAGAGATCTGCGGCGATCCGTTCCTGGCATTTGCAGACTATGGAAAGGGAAGAAGCGGAATCTTTTCAACAGACTGCGCACCGCACTGGGCGCCGCCGGAATTTTGTAATTGGGAATGCTATGATATCCTGTTTAAAAACATCATTGACTATCTGGTGCGCTGAGATTCCGAAGAGGACGACATGAGAGCTACGCTAAAACAGGTCGCGGAAGCGACAAATCTGTCAGTTACAACTGTTTCACAGGTGTTAAATAACAGATCCTGCCGCGTATCAAAGGAAAACAGAGAGCGGATCCTGGATACAGCAAAAAAGATGAAATATCGTCCGAATCAGGTGGCGGTCGGCCTTGTAAAAGGGTCGACCAATACCATTGGTCTGGTGATCTCGGATATACGGAATGTGTTCTTTTCTTCCCTGGCAAAGGGGGTGGAGGATGAGTGCCAGAGACACAACTGGAATGTTATTTTATGCAACTCGAATGACCGGCATGCGAAGGATATGCAGAATTTGCGGATGCTGGTAGACAAAGGGGTAAGCGGGATTATTCTGGGAATGGCGTCTGAATCGACCGGAGAAATGGTGCAGGAATGCATTGACTTTCTGGAGAATGAAGACATGCCGTACATTCTGGCAGACCGTTACATTGAGAACAGGCAGGTAGGGATCGTCTGCGTCGATCACGTGCGGGGAGGATATCTGGCGGCGGATCACCTTTTGAAAATTGGGCACAGAACCATTGCGTGTGTCACCGGCCCATTGAATCTGTACGATTCACAGCAGCGCCTGGAAGGATACCGGAAGGCGTTGGAAGAGTATGGCGTTCCTTATAATCCGGATCTGATCGTGGAAGGAAAGTACACGTTTGAGAGCGGAGAACAGGGGATTGAATGTCTGTTTCAGAAGGGATATCAGATAGACGCAGTTTTTTTCTTCAACGATATGATGGCGATCGGTGCCATGAAATGGCTGCAGGCACGTGGGATACGTATCCCGGAGGATCTGTCAGTCGTTGGTTATGATGACATTTTTGTGGATGAATTTCTCAGTGTGCCGCTGACAACGATCCGGCAGCCTGTGGAACAGCTGGGCTGCGCGGCGGCAAAGCAGCTGATTGAGCGAAAAAAAGGCGATGCGAAGAAGGATGAACGGATTACCTTTGCTCCGGAGCTGATCGAACGAAAGTCCGTGATTGCATGTGAGCATCCGTAAATATCTGCAAACATTTGCGAATAGCGGTGGCGATTTACAGTAAAAAGTTTTGCCAGCGGTATCATGTGAAGCGATACAGTTGCCGGAAAACGGGAAGTTTTGTGAGGAAGGTTTGAGATGAGCAATCAGGAAGCGATACAGCTGTTGACAGATGTTATGGCAATTCCCAGCGTGAATGGACGGGATGATGAAGGAAAGGTCGCGGAATACCTCTGCGAATACCTGAACGCTGCCGGGATTCCGGCAAAACCGGACCGGATCGATAAGTATCACGCGAATGTGGAGGCTGTGCTGGAAGCTGACGATGCACTGGGAGCAGAAGCAGAGATCTGGAACGGTCATCTGGATACCGTGCCGTATGGCCAACGGGAAGACTGGGAGACAGATCCCGCGGTACCGGTTCAAAAGGATGGATATTTATACGGACGCGGCGCCAGCGATATGAAGAGCGGTCTGTGTGCGATGGTCTATGCGCTCTGTGAGGCCAGAAAATCCGGAAAGCAAATCCCGCGCACCATCCGTTTCCTGGGAACCTGCGATGAGGAAAAATCCGGCCTCGGAGCGGATCATATCTGCAAAAAAGGAACGATAGGCGGTTGTACACGGATTCTGATCGGGGAGCCGACGGATCTGAAACTGGGAGTGGCTCAGAAAGGGTGCATCTGGCTGGAGCTGCGGGCGCACGGGAAGACCAGCCATGGCGCTTATCCGGAGCAGGGCTGCAGTGCGGTGAGACATATCTGGAGGATAGCCGAAAAGATCGAACAGTATGTTACACAGTTTACGCATACGGTTCTCGGCAGCTCCACGGCTAATATCACAAAGATCGGGGGCGGTACTGCGCCAAATATGATACCGGAGACGTGTACGGTGCTGATGGATATACGGATTACGCCCGGCCTGACCGAAGAGATGCTGATGGAAAAAGTGTGGCAGTTTATCCAGGAAGAGGAGGAACTCTGCGAAGGGCTTTTATCCGTGGAAGCGGAAGTAAAAAACAGCCGACGGGCGATCGAGATCGGACAGGAAGCGTCCCTTGTGCGCAGACTGAAAACATGTATGTCCGGGGAAGAAGTGCCGCAGGAAAACATTGGCATCAGCTTTTTTACCGATGCGTCCATTCTGGTGCGGGTCATGCCGGATGCGGAAGTGCTTCTTTTTGGCCCGGGTGATCCGACCATGGCGCACAAACCGAATGAACGCGTCAGTCTGGAAAAATATCTGCGGGCAATTCAGATACTTGAAAAAATGATATTCCTGCAGGAATAAAAGATGGAAAAAGGCAGATATGAGGCAACAGGAGGCGGATAGTCATGAAAATTATTTCATTTGGTTCATTAAATATTGACCGTGTTTACCAGGTAGATCATTTTGTACAGCCGGGTGAGACCATACTCTCAAAAAGCTGTATGTCAAATGTCGGCGGAAAGGGGCTGAACCAGTCCGTCGCGGCCGCGAAAGCCGGTATCCCTGTTCTGCACGGAGGCGCAGTAGGTGAGGACGGCGGTATTCTTACTGAATTCCTGAAAGATGCCGGCGTAGACGTGTCCCGGATAGCGGTTCTTCCCGGTGCAAGCGGCCATGCGATCATTCAGGTAGATCAGCAGGGACGAAACTGCATCATAGTATTTGGCGGAACAAACCAGCAGCTTTCGAAAGAATACATTGATTCGGTTCTGGAAACGGAAGGCGAGAAGGGAGATATCGTTCTGCTCCAGAATGAGATCAACAATCTTTCTTACGTGATCCAAAAGGCTCATGAGCTGGGACTGCAGGTGGCATTTAACCCGTCTCCAATCCCGGAAAATCCGGAAGAACTCCACCTGGAGTATGCGGATTACCTGATCTTAAATGAAATCGAAGGAGCAAGCCTTGCCGGATGCCATCAACAGGATCCGGACTTTCAGGATATTCTCTCTCAGTTATCAGAAAAGTATCCTTCGGCGGTCATTTTGCTGACCATGGGCGGCGCAGGTTCCCTCTGCAAAGCGGGAGATCAGATCATAAAGCAGGAAATCTTTTCTGTACCGGTGGCCGATACGACAGCGGCCGGGGATACCTACTGCGGATATTTCCTTGCGGGAATCTGCCGGGGACTTCCTCTTGAGGAATGCATGAAAACCGCTGCCGCGGCTTCCTCACTGGCGATTTCGAAGATGGGGGCGGCACAGTCGATCCCATATAATAAAGAAGTAGAAGAATTTTTGATTCAGCATTAAATGGACTTACTTTTGAAGATGCTTTTGAAAAACCGGCTTTCCTGTGAGCTTTCATGTGGGGCCGGTTTTTTGCTGCAGAATTTACAGCGAATAATGTCATTTTCTATAAGAAAATAAGTTACAGAAAATTGATTTAGGTCAAGGAAAAATAAGGATGCTCATGGTACAATAAATAAAATATGCGAAGAAAAGCAAGTGCATGGCTGCGATTTTTTTAACGAAAAATGATAGAAACATTACCTGATTTTACATTTTAAATCATCACAGGAATCATAAAAATACAGGAAACGGAACACGTTGTCACGGGTTGCGGTCGGAGTAAGAAATGAACAGTACAGCTTTCTGGAAAGACATTATCGGGGTAAAGGATACCAGCCTTCTGGAGGAAGTTTCAGCGAATTCCAGAACATGGAAGGCTCAAAAAAGAGAGATTATCATTCGGGAAAAAGAGAAGCTTTCTGAGATACCGTTTCTGGTATCCGGAGTGGTCAAAAGCTATTGTCTGAATGCGGATGGTAAGGAAAAGATTTTTTGTTTTGGCTATTTGCCGGGGGAGCCGGTTACCGCGATCTATCAGCTGGACACAGAGATTACTTCAGTTTGTACGATCGAAGTGGTAAGAGACAGTACGTTACTGTTTGTTCCGCTGGAAATCCTGGACAGATTTGTCAGGAGCAATCTGGAGGCGGCTCGTATTTATGAAAAGATGCTGAGCGATTCTCTGAAACAAACGATCGAGAGAGATCATATACTGGCGTCCTGCCCCGCATATGAGCGGTATGAGTGGTTCCTGAGGACTTATCCGGGGCTTGAGAAGCTCATCAGCAAAAAGGATACGGCGTCATTTCTCAATATGTCGTCGGAAAGTCTGAGCCGGATTCTGAAGATTTATGGAGAAAATGGAGCCGCAGACAGACCTGCGGATGGGACAGAGAACAGAAGCGTTGATAGAACTATAAATAAATCAAAAAGAAAATAACGGAAGAAAATACAGATAGAGCTGCGTGCGGAATGACAAATGGTAGTGTAGACAGGATTACGCAAATGAGAGAAAGGTATACAAGTGCTCGCAGAGCGGGATTCTATTGTATGGTATAACTGTTGACTTATAGAATGAAAGGAAAACAGGAAGGATGAGAAGAAAGAGACTTGCTTTTTTAATGGCGGCAGTCATGCTGGCGTCGGTGCCGGCGAGTACCGCGCTGGGCAGCGAGAGCAGTATCGCGGATACGCGCATTGTGTACGAAGAAGATCCTGATATGGCTGTAACAGCGGAAGACGAAGGAGGGCCTTCAGAAGGTGTGGGAACAGACGAAGAGCCGGGTGTGAGCAATGAAGAGACGATGGAAAATGAAGAGCCGGGTGTGAGTGATGGAGAGTCGGGGGAAAATGAAGCACTGAGTGTGAGTGATGAAGAAGCGATAGAAGATTCACAAGAGGTGGCTTCGGATGATAGTGAAGCGGATACCGCCGGGAGCGATGCAGGTGAAGTGGTGTCTGACGCAGTTGAAGAGGCAGATTCAGAAAGTGTGGGAACGGAAGAAACGTCGGGTGTGAGTGATGAAGAGACGGGGAAAAATGAAGCACTGAGTGAGAGTGATGGAGAAACGATAGAAGACTCACAAAAGGTGGGTGCGGATGATAGTGAAGCAGATACCGCC
Source organism: Clostridiales bacterium (assembly GCA_020859965.1). Taxonomy (GTDB): domain Bacteria; phylum Bacillota; class Clostridia; order Lachnospirales; family Lachnospiraceae; genus Choladousia. The sequence goes on along the minus strand of JAJBVF010000453.1, from coordinate 21,373 downwards.
GGGAGTGATGCCGATGAAGGGCTGTCTGACGCAGATGAAAAGGCGAATTCAGAAAGTGTGGGAACGGATGAAGAGCCGGGTGTGAGTGCGATAGCGGAAGAAGAACCGGAAGCGAATGAAAGTGTGTGTGCAGATGCAGATACCGGGAGCAGTCTGACGCTGACGTATACCAGTGAACTGAAGCTTGAACCGGGTCAGGAAGGGAAGCTGGAAGTGACGGCTGTATCTACGCTGGCAAATCCTGTGATGAGCTACAGCTGGTACAAATATGATTCAGGATGTGATGAATATGTAGAGATTGATGGTGCGAATTTAAATACACTGAGTGTAAGCACTGCGGGAACCTATCTGTGTATTGTATCGGACTCCGTTCAGGAAGAATATGTATATATCAGTGTGATTATAAACACTGGACTGACGGTGAGTTATGATGAAGAAGAGACAGAGATCGCATTAACCCCGGGTTCGAATGTGATAATGACGGTATCGGCTTCGGATGAACTGGACGAGCCGGAGATTACCTTTACCTGGTATCGATATGATTCAGAGCAGTTTGCTTATGTGCAGATTGGCGATCCGGCAAGCGGAACAATGTCCTCTCTGGGTGTAAGTGAAGCCGGAGAATACCGATGCACTGTGACAAATTCCTATGAGACAATGTCCGTGTTTTATTGGGTATATGTAGACAGCGGCCTTAGTGCATCCGCGGACGCAGCCTATATTCTTGTGAAGACAGGAGATACGGCGACTTTGTCTGTAAGCGCGGCATCAGAGTATGGACCGCTAAGCTATTCCTGGTACACAGACGATGCTGAGGACGAGAGTGTAGAAGCAAATACAGCATCCAGTCTGACGGTTTCCGGTCTGACAGCAGGAAGCTATTATTATTACTGTGAAGTAAGTGATACTTATTGCACCAATAGGGTTATCTTCTATATAAAAGTAGCAGATGAGATCGGTGAGACTGCCACCAGTTTTACGGAAGCACAGTCCATTTCAGCGGGAAGTACGCAGCTTGCAACGATTAAATATGGCGGTGACATGATGTACTTTACTATCACACCAACGGTGAGCGGCACATACATCTTTTATACAGATGTATCAGAGGATACCTGTGGCTATCTCTATAATGCGGATTATGAGGAACTTGTGTATAACGATGATGAAGGAGAAGAAAATACTAATTTTAAGATCTCTTACGACCTCATAGCCGGTGAGACCTATTATCTGGGGGTCAGATACTATAGTGAGGACAATGTAGGTACGTTTAATGTTTATATGGTGAGCGGCATGAGTACCTGCAGTCATACGGCGACCGGTACCTGGGTGACGACGAAGGCGGCTACCTGTACAACGGCTGGCACGAGAGTACAGTATTGCAAAGATTGTGGTACTTCAGTGGTTGTAAAATCCGAGACAATTGCGGCGACAGGCCATACCTGGAGTGACTGGACGACGGCCTCAGAGGCGACCGTATTTGCGGCAGAGACACAGACCCGCACCTGCAGCGTCTGCGATGCTACCGAGACAAGAACTGTTGGAAGCAAGCTGACGCCGACCATCACGGTGAACGCGACTTCCATCAAGCTGAAGGTAAAGCAGAGCACGACAGCTCTTACTGTGACCGGACTGGCGAATGGAGATTCGATCAAATCCTGGAAGTCCAGCAATAAGAAAATCGTTACAGTCAACAGTAAGGGCAAAATCACTGCGAAAAGCAAGACCGGCAGTGCGACGATCACCATCACACTTGCCAGCGGCAAAAAGCAGAAGATTAAGGTGAAGGTTCAGAAGGCGGCAGTCAAGACTACGAAGGTTACGGTCGAATCGAAGAAGCTGACGCTGAAGAAAGGAAAATCCAGGAAGCTGCTTCCGATCATCACGCCGATCACCTCGATACAGAAGATTACTTACAAGTCATCGAACAAGAAGGTGGCAACTGTAAATGCGAAGGGTAAGGTTGTGGCGAAGAAGAAAGGAACGGCAACGATCACGATCAAGTCCGGGTCGAAGAAAGTCAAAGTTAAGGTAACGGTGAAGTAAACAGCTGAATGAAATGGCTGAGGAAAAAGTAAACGGAAATACCCGCAGGCGGGAATGATATGCAAGCAGCAGGAAAAGACCTGAAAGAAGCCCTGGAAGGAACTCCTTCCAGGGCTGTTATAGGTTATTTGTTATTTTCGTATGTGGCAAATTCTGGAAAAGATACCGTTTTCATGTTACAGTAATATAAAAAGCACGATGCATGATCTTATGAAATGGACAGGAGAGGTGATTATGAAAAGGAAGAAAGGATTATTGATCACAATTCTGATGATTGGGCTGATGCTGGGAGCAGGCGGCAGAATGACATCCCGGATCGTATTCGCAGAAGAGGAGGTTTCTACAAATGAAGAGGAGGTTTCTACAAATGAAGAGGAGACTTCTGCAAATGAAGAGACGGCTGCATCGGAAAATGAATCTGTTACGGTCGGACTGACCAAAACAGAGGGCTTTTGGTATTATTATGAGAAAGATGGGACTTTATATACGGGCTGGAAGACACTTGACGGGAGCAGATATTATTTCAGACCAACCGGGAAAGGCGTTTTAAAGGGTTCGGCAGTGACCGGTCTGAAAAAGATAGATGGTTATTGGTATTATTTTACGAAGAGTGGAAAGCTGTGTACGGGTTGGAAGACGATAGAAGGGAATAAATACTATTTCAAGCCAACCGGGAAAGGCATCATGAAGGGTTCGGCAGTGACCGGCCTGAAAAAGATAGACGGTTATCGGTATTATTTTACGAAGAGTGGAAAACTGTATATTGGCTGGAAGACAATAGAGGGGAATAAATACTATTTCAGGCCAACCGGGAAAGGCGTCATGAAGGGTTCGGCAGTGACCGGAACAAAAAAAATAGACGGTTACAGGTATTTTTTTAACAGTCGCGGCGTCATGCAGAAAAACAAAATTGTCGGTTCTCAGTCGGAGGGATATTTTTATGTGGATGACAGCGGAAAAGCAGTCACGGAAAATGCGATACAGTTGGCTGTGGATTTTGTGATGGCTCATTCAAATGCGTCACTCTCTGACAGTGCAAGGCTGGATGCGTGCTTTCGGTATATGCGCAGCACATATTCATATTTGAGATATTATGGTACGCCATCTGCGGCGGATCTTTCTGACTACGCGGTGAGTTATTTTACGAAGAAGTGTGGCAATTGTTACCGCTTTGCGGCAAGCTTTGCGTGCATAGCAAAGGTACTTGGATATGAGACAAGAGTCGCAGTGGGAAAAATAGCGGTGTCCAGTGGAATGACGGCGCATGGCTGGGCGGAGGTAAAAGTGAACGGTACCTGGTATGTATGTGATGTAGGTTTTAACGTCTACATGAAAACGATATCGGCCTGTCCACGCAGACTTGCCGCGGATAACCGGTACACGCTTACTACCTCCAATGGAAAAACAATATGGAAATAAAATAGATAAGAAGAATAAAAAGAAGCAAAATGACTGTTGACAAAAGGAGCGATAATGGATAAATTAAACAGATAATTAAACAGTGGGATATGAAAAAGCAGGGAAAAAGACGGGGCAGGACGGATGACGATCGAAGAAATGCGTATTAAAAAGAAAGAACTTGGATATTCTTACGAACAGATTTCTGAGCTTGCGGGTATCCCGGTCGGGACGGTACAAAAGGTTCTGGGTGGTATTACAAAGTCTCCGAGATATGCTACTCTGCAGGCGTTGCAGAAAGTATTTGAGAAAGAATCCGGTACGCTGACGTCACAGGAAGAGGATTCGGATTTTAATTATGACAGGAATATTGTTACATCCGATCGTGTAGAGGAAGGGTTGGCGACCTATGGTACTGTGCAAAGCAGTGACGCTCTCCTGTCTGGAGCGAAGCAGGCCGGGTATTTGGGAAAGGAAAAGCGCCAGGGCGAGTATACGCTGAATGATTACTTTGCTCTTCCGAAGAAGCGGCGGGCGGAGCTGATTGATGGAGTTTTTTATGATATGTCTGCACCGACACATCTTCATCAGGCGATTGCCTATAGGATTTGCAGATGCTTTGATGATTATATTCAAAAGAATCAGGGCCCTTGCCGTCCGTTTATGGCTCCGTTGGATGTACAACTGGATTGTGATGACCGGACGATGGTGCAGCCGGATGTATTGATCGTCTGTGACAGGGATAAGCTGAGGCATGGGCGAATATACGGGGCTCCTGATCTTGTAGTAGAGATCATATCCAGAGGTACTTTAATTAAAGACACGCATTTGAAGCGAGTGAAGTACACCCGGGCCGGGGTGAAAGAATACTGGTTGGTTTATCCGGAGCAAAAGACGGTGGTCGTTTATGATCTGAAGGTTCAGGAACAGGTGCGCATTTACGGATTTGCGGATAGCGTTCCGGTGGGAATTTTTGACGGAGCGTGTAAAGTGGATTTTTCGGAGATCAATGAGTATGTTGGATTTCTGTACGATTGTCTGTAGTTTTTTGCATAAGGAAGGACAGGAACGTTTATCCCTGCCCTCTTTTCATTATATTCTGAAATGATTCTTATCAGCCTTCCACGAGCTGCAGTTCGGTCTCTGTGGAATCATCCGAAAGAATTTCCGTTTCGCCTTCGGTATCATCTGCTTCCTGTGCGGCAATCGCTTCCAGTGCTTCTTCCGGAACCGTGATCGCGCTGATCTCTTCATAAGAGAAGGTATAATCCATGGACAGGTCGTTGAGGACGATCTCTACTGTGGAGGTGTCATCGTCGCTCAGATACCCTGCCAGCATTGTGGCTACGTAAGCATTCAGAGTGGAGAGGTCGCTGTCGTTCATATCCATGTGCATCGCTACCGGAAGATAAGTTTCTGTACTGATGTAATATTCGATATTGAGCTTCAGACCGTCAAGCAGCTCCAGTGCGGAAGAGAGCTCTTCTTCGCTAATATCGCCCAAGACATCTTCACCGACCAGTTCTTCCGCCTTGTTAAGAACAGTGGTGAATGAGGAGGAGTCGAGGACAGAGGTGAGAAGATAGCATTCGGTACCTTCATAATCAGCTGCCTCTGATGCAAGCGTAAAATCAAGCCCCCATGCTGCCATATCGCTGTAGTCTATGGTGGAGGAGAGATCCATAAGAGACTGAATATCAATGCCGGATTCCGAGGTATATTCCCAGCTGCCTTCGCCCTCTGCATCGGAGGAGGAGTCTTCTGTATAAGTATAAGCTTCCACGCTGTCATCTTCACCGGTCACCATATACATTTTTAGTATGAGGTCTTCGCTCTGGCCAAAAGTAGATATGGACATGCTGCCGTCCACCATAGTAGCAAGCGGATCCAGCGTAGCCTGTACATCCAGATCTGCAGTGACAAGAACAGCGATGGAAGAAGTCGTAGTGCCATCACCAATATTTACAGCAAGATCGCAGTTCAAGGTAGTGCCTGCGTCTATACCATCAACAGAGGAGGAAGCTTCCGTAGCTTTATCCAGGATGCTCTCCGCTGTCTCGGCACTGTCAAACCCGCAAAGCATAGATGCCGTGCTCAGCGCCAAAAGTCCTAATATCAGTTTTTTCTTCATATCCTCAATTTCCTTTCTGCTTGAGTTGTTATTTTGTTTGTAACAGTTCAGAATAGCATCGAAATGAAACGTTACTTTTGCCTAAAGTATAACATTCTGGTTTTTGGGTGTCCATAGAAGAAAATGGATTTCAACAAAATTTCAGGAAAATTAAGAAATTATTCAAAAATATCTCCTCATTTACAACAGGGAACTGTGGCATAATTTGCGATAAAAACCGCTTGAATAAACCATGAACGGAGAGTACAATTGCTCTGTCAGGGGGAGAAATGATCATGAATTATACGGAAGCGGTTGCGTACATAGAGAGTACGCCGAAATTTACGAAAAAAAATGGCCCGGAGAATACCCGTGAGCTGATTCGAAGAATTGGAAATCCGGAGCGAAAGATGAAAGTTATTCATGTAGCCGGTACGAATGGAAAAGGCAGTGTCTGTGCGTTTTTGTCGTCGATCCTGACGAATGCCGGGAAGAGAACGGGACTGTTTACGTCTCCGCATCTGGTAGATATTACAGAGCGGTTTGAGATAAATGGTGAGCAGGTTTCTCAGGAAGGTTTTGCGCGCGCGTTTACCCGTGTGATGCAGGTGACAGAGGAGATGATGGCGGATGGTTTTGCTCATCCGGCATACTTTGAGCTTTTGTTTGCGGCCGGACTGCTGATTTTTGAAGAAGCACAGGTTGAGTATCTGGTATTGGAGACTGGGCTTGGCGGACGCCTGGATGCCACGAATCTGGTGGAACGCCCGATTGCGACAGTGATCACGAGTATCAGTCTGGATCATATGGAATATCTGGGAAATACGGTTGCAGAGATTGCGGCGGAGAAAGCAGGTATTATAAAAGAAGGGATACCGGTCATTTATGATGGACGGAATCCGGAAGCGGCTGCGGTGATCGGGGCGCGGGCGGCGCAGCTGCACGCGAAAGCCTGGCGCTATGAGGAACCGATGAGCCAAATACTGGGAAAAACCGATAAAAGCATTGATTTTCTGCTGGATTCCGGTTATGATGAAAAAATGAAAGTTACGGTGCCGTATTTGGCACCCTATCAGGTGGTAAACAGCTCTCTGGCGCTCATCACACTGCGGGTAATCGATCCGGAGCGTTCCATCAGCACAGCCCAGGCAGTGGAGGGAATTGCCCGTACGTGCTGGCCGGGACGGATGGAGACAGTGATGCCTGGTGTTGTACTGGACGGTGCACACAATGCGGATGGGATCAATGAGTTTATTCGCACACTTCAGAATGTGCAGGGAGAACGATCACTTTTGTTTTCCGCGGTAGTAGAGAAAGAATATGAGAAAATGATCCGGGAGATTTGTGAGGGAGTACCGTTTTCTTCGATCGTTGTGACACAGATTGATGGCGCACGGGTAGTGCCGGCGGAGCAGCTGGCGGAAGTCTTCCGAAAGTATACCGATGCTCCGGTTACAGCGGTGGCGGATGTGAAGGAAGCTTTTGCTACAGCCCTGAGGCAGCGCGGAGACGGGATGCTTTTCTGTGCCGGGTCTCTGTATCTGGTCGGGGAACTGAAAGCGATCCTGCGGGAGGAATACATATGATCAATTATGAGGAAGAACTGAAGAAGTTCCATACGAGCATGGATGTCAATGAGGCAGAGGACGCGATTTACAGTCGGGACCTGACAGATATGAGCGACATTCTTAAGGAAATGCTCAGAGAGGAAAAGAAGAACAGAAAGCAGGGCAGCCGATGAGATGTATTTATTGTAATACCCCTCTCGGTGCATCAGATTACTGTACCGGCTGCGGAGCCGATATTTCGATTCAGAAGCGGATTGTCCGCATTTCCAATCTTCTGTACAATGAGGGGCTGGAAAAGGCGCGTATCAGGGATATGGAGGGAGCGATCACCTGTTTGAAGCGCAGCCTGAAATTCAGCAAAGAGAATACGAATGCGCGCAATCTGCTTGGTCTTTGCTACTATGAGACGGGCGAGGCGGTTTCTGCGCTCTGCGAATGGGTCATCAGCAAAAATCTTCAGGCGGAGGACAATCTTGCCGATTATTACATTGACCAGATGCAGAATAATAAAAACAAACTGGATTCGATCAATCAGACGATCCGCAAATACAACCAGTCTGTCCTGTACTGCAGAGAAGACAATGAGGATATGGCGATCATCCAGCTGAAAAAAGTTATCAGCCGCAATCCCAGACTGGTGAAGGCGTATCAGCTGCTGGCCCTGCTGTATATGAAGCGTCAGGAATATGAGCGGGCTCGTAAGCTGCTCAGAAAAGCGATTCAGATTGATGCGACGAATACGACGACTCTGCGTTATCTGCAGGAGATCGAAAGTGCGACAGGCAGAGGCACAGGACTTGCCCGGCGGCACAGAAGAATTGAGAAGGATGAAGAGGACGGACAGGTCTCCGGTACCTTACGGTATCTGAGCGGCAATGAAATGATCATCCAGCCCACGACGTTTCGCGACAGTTCGACGATTGCCACCTTTATCAACATCATTCTTGGTATCTTGCTGGGCGGAGCGATCGTATGGTTTCTGATAGTACCGGCGAACCGGCAGTCCGTAAACAATTCTGCCAATCAACAGGTGACGGAAGCGAATGCAAAGCTTGCTACCGTGCAGGTACAGGCGGAGGAGCTTCAGGAAGAAATTGACGGGTACGCAGATCAGATTGCGGAAGCAGAAGAGGATCGTGACGCAGCGCTTGCGAAGGCGGAGAGCTACGATGCTTTGCTCGAAGTGGCCAATCTTTACGTCAGCGGTGACGAGTCGACTGCGGCGGAGCAGCTGTTGGAGCTGAATGGGGCTGATTTCGATGACAATGCGCTGGCACTGTATGAGACCTTAAGCAGCGCAGTATCGGCAAGCCTGTTTACCGAATATTACAGCGCCGGGACGACCGCTTATGTCCAGAAGGACTACCAGAGTGCAGCGGAGAATCTGGCGAAAGCGGTAGAAGCGGATCCGGATCGTGAGCAGTCTGAGCATTACAATGCCCTGCTCTACCTTGGAATGGCTTATTATTATCTGGGTGACACGGACAATGCGGATGAGATATTTAATCAGATTATTGAGTACTATCCGTCTAATGCGTCTGTGGTAGAAGGGTATCTGTCATCCTCCTCGGCTTCGGGAGACGACACATCCTCCAACACGCTCGATCTGAGCGGCCTTGGAGATGCCACCACGGCAGGGACGGCAGAGACAGACGCAGCCGGTACGACGGATACAGCGGATGCGTACTCAGACGATGGAATCACGATCTACGATGACTCCACCGGCACGGATACAACCACATCCGCAGATGCGGTGTGGACAGATCCGACGACCGGCCTGCAGTACGATGCCAACGGAAACGTGATAAACTAGTTCAGAACAGCAGCAAAACAGAAAGAAGGCTGGGCGGATTTATCCGCATCAGACTACATTTCTGTTTTGGGATGGGCGGAACGCCCATACAGCCTCAGACATACGACGCGATAAGCGGCGTATAGCCTGCAAGGCAGGCGGTCTGTGGCCTGCAGTTCTGAACTTGAAGAACCTGGCAGCAGCAAAACAGAAAGAAGGCTGGGCGGATTTATCCGCATCAGATACTATTTTACAAAAGAGAAACCCGGAAGCATGGGGAGAGTGCACGCGCGCTCTCCTTTTTCCATATGCGCAGGAATCATATAAAATATAGCGAACGGAAAAAATTTTGCCGTTTCCTTTCAAATTAAGCTTGGTAGAATTTACGGGAGGTGTTGCACATTGAATCCTATGTTTACGATTGCAGGTACCGTAATGAATATTCATTTACCTGCGGAGATTGATCATTACAATTCAGAACAGATCGGTCAGGAGACGGATCGCCTGATACAGAAGAAGCATATTCGCTGTTTGCTTTTTGACTTTGCGGATACCACATTTATGGACAGCTCGGGAGTGGGGATGATGATCGGAAGATATAAGACAATGCGGTTTATGGGAGGGACAGTGATGGCTGTTCATGTCGGAGAACGTATGAAACGGATTCTGACACTTTCCGGGATTTACAGGATCATAGATATTTACGAGGACCTGCCGCTTGAGATGAGCAGGGAAAACGGGAAGGAAGCGTAAGGTTTCGGCTGAGAGAAAATAGTTGAAAGATAGAAAAGAAATAGAAAAGAAATAGAAAAGAAATAGAAAAGAAATTCAGAGATAATTGCCGGAATAATTCTTCTGTAAGTGAATGGAGAAGGGGGAGAATCAGATGCATCAAAACCAAAACGAAATGAAACTGGAATTTGACAGCCGTTCCCGTAATGAGAGCTTTGCGCGGGTGGCGGTGGCGGCTTTTATGACGCAGCTGAATCCGACACTGGAGGAAGTAGCGGATGTGAAAACTGCGGTTTCGGAGGCAGTCACAAATGCGATTATACATGGCTACGAGGGCAGGGTAGAGAAAATTATGATATCCTGCCGCATAAGCGGGAATGTACTGGAAGTAGAGGTAAGTGATACCGGGCGCGGGATCGTGGATGTAAAAAAGGCGATGGAGCCATTGTTTACGACAAAGGCGGAGTGTGACCGCGCGGGTATGGGATTTGCCTTTATGGAGGCTTTCATGGATACGCTGGAAGTGGAATCTGCGCCGGGGATGGGAACCCGGGTGCGTATGAGTAAGCAGATTGCCAGGGAAAATGACCATATGAGCGCTCAGAGTGAAATATCAGACGCTCCATTCCAAATGCTCTCTCCTTCCGGAACAGGCGGGCTGTAAATAAGGCTGACTATCTGGAATGCAATTCTATTAGTGATGCGCAGGAAAATTCTCTGTCTGGGTTTTCAAATCCGGTGAGATAACAGGAAAGGAACAGAAAATGGAACACACCCTTGCGTTGATAGAACGGGTACACAAGGGGGATAAAGCGGCCAGGGAACAGCTGGTGGAAGAAAACATGGGACTGGTGTATACAGTTGTGCGCCGCTTTCTGGGACGCAGATGTGAGAGCGAAGATCTGATACAGATCGGAAGTATCGGGCTTTTGAAGGCAGTGGACAATTTTGACAGTTCATATGAGGTGCGGTTTTCGACCTATGCGGTGCCGATGATCGCAGGAGAGATCCGGCGTTTTCTGCGTGACGACGGTATGATAAAAGTAAGCCGGATTTTAAAAGAGTCCGCGGCAAAAGCCTGGAGTGCCAGAGAAATCCTGGAAAAACAGACAGGCGCGGAGCCGACATTAAATGAGATTGCACAGGAGACAGGGATCAGTCCGGAAGAGCTGGCTCTGGCGATGGACGCTGTGTCAGATGTGGAATCCCTGAATCAGACGGTGTATCAGAATGATGGTACGCCGCTTCTTCTCGGGGACCGGCTGCCGGATGACCGCGACCGGAATGAAGAATTGCTCAATCGGATGCTGCTTGCGCAGCTTTTGCAGCTTCTGGAGCCGGATGAACAGAGAATCATACAGATGCGTTATTTTGAGGATATGACGCAGGTAAAAGTAGCCGCCTGTCTCGGAATGACCCAGGTGCAGGTATCCCGGGCAGAAAAAAGAATCCTGCGCAGGATGCGGGAGGCAGGAGGACTGTAAGGCTCTGACATCCACACGCAGGCGGCGGGGGATTTTGTATGGCATGTTTTCCCGGCGCAGCGCAGTAAAGAATATCAGGGGAATATCAGGCAGGACAGGCGTATCTTTACAAAATCAAAAAAAAAGGGTATAATCCGCTGTGGATTTGCGGCTGCATTCACAATATAGCGGTGAATAGCAGCGCATTGAGTGAAACGGACAGAGAAAGCTGTCCGGATTTTACTTATACTTTAATCTGGAAGGGTGTATTTTGGTGCAAGTAGTAGAGACCTTTGGACATTATATAGAAAAATGGAGCGCGGATTCACCGGAACGCGCACGGCGGCTTTTGAAGACCGGCTGGCAGGCGCAGAATCTGAAGTTCCGGTTCGCGCCGGATAAGAGGCTGCTCCCGGCGGATCAGTATCTGGCGCATCTGATGATGGACGTTATGCTGAGTCCCTTGAAAGACCCGGAACACAGTGCGCTGGTCAGCGTTTTTACTCCCTGTGAGCTGTTGCAGGAGGTCGGACTTTATCCATACAATGTGGAGAGCTTTTCCTGTTATCTGTCTGCGTCAAAGACAGAGCGCACGTTTTTGCAGACGGCGGAGGACGCCGGGCTGGCGGAGACCTTGTGCAGTTATCATAAGACCTTTATCGGAGCGGCGCTGAGCGGGGTTCTTCCGAAGCCGCGCTGTATTGTCTATACCAGTCTTGCCTGTGACGCGAATCTGCTGACATTTAAAGAGCTGGCAAAGCTGTATGAGGTTCCCTGTTTTGCTATTGACATTCCGGCAGGGCATAATCCTGAGAATGTCGCCTATGTGGCGGATCAGCTGCGTGACCTCGCTGTATTTCTGGAAAAAAGTACGGGAAAGAAAATAGATGCCGAAAGTCTGCGGGAGCGCACGAAGCGCAGCAAAAGGACACTGGAAGGCTATGATACGTTTCAGAAAGCCCGTGCGGACAAGTATGTGCCGACCGATTTGGTCTCTCCGCTTTACAGCGGAATGACGCAGAATATCCTGCTGGGTACACAAAAAGAAGAAGATTATGTAAACCGGCTGCTTTCTGAGGTTGAAAAAGCCGGACCGTCAAAAGGGAAACGTATTTACTGGATGCATATTATTCCGTTCTGGTCGGATGCGGTAAAGAAGGAATTTGTATTTAATGAGAAGGCGCAGATCGTCGGATGTGAGCTCTCACAGGTGGCAAATCTGGAGCACCACTCAGAAGATCCGTATGAGGATATGGCGATGCGGCTTGTTTATCATGCGTTGAACGGCAGTATTATGAACCGCATAGATGCAGGGATCCGGCACGCAAAGGAGACAAAGGCAGACGGAGCGGTCTGGTTTAATCACTGGGGCTGCAAACATACGCTGGGCGGTTCGCAGCTCGCAAAGCGGAAATTCGAAGCAGAAGGAATTCCGATGCTGATCCTGGACGGCGATGGGTGCGACCGGAGCCATGGCGGCGAAGGACAGACCTCTACACGTCTTGGCGCGTTCCTGGAAATGCTGAATGAATGAGACTGTCCTGCATCCTGGTATAAGATGCCTTACGGGAATGACTGCGATGCATGTTTTTATACGATGCTTCACGGGAATGAAAAGCGGCGATGCCCGCAGAATGAAAAATGTGGAGAGGACGTTACTTTGAATAAGACGTATTATGTATGTAAATATACACCGATTGAACTTTTGAAAGCGTTCGGCGGGGAATGTGAAATTCTGAATACCATGCCGGAAGGATTTGATTATGCGGATGAGATCGCGCATCCGAATATCTGCGGCTTTGGGAAATCCGTACTGGAGGCGGTGCTTGCCGGAGAAGTAAAGGAGCTGGTGCTGGTCAACTGCTGCGATACGATCCGCAGCGTGTATGATTTGCTGAAAGAAATGGAGCTTCCAGATGGCTCCCATCTGGATTTCTTGTATATGGTAGACATGCTTCATCTGGGAAATGCCTGCAGCCGGGAGCGCGTAGCCGCGCAGCTGAAGGAGCTGGCAAAAAAATATGGTGAGTATAAAGGCCGCGAATTTGACGTCAAAGCATTCCGGAACGCATTTGCACCGAAAGAGCGCATGACGCAGCCGCATCTGGCGGTTCTTGGCGCGCGTATGGGAGACGAGCTTTTTGAGATGACAAAACGCTGCATGCCGCTCCCGGTGGTAAATGAGTCCTGTGTGAACAACCGGTCGGTCGCGTGGACCTGGCCGGAGGATGGGACAGATGAGGCTATCGATTTCGACGCCCTGATGGACTGGTATGCGGGAGAACTGCTTGGACAGATCCCATGTATGCGTATGATGGACAACACCGGGCGAAAGCAGCTGTATCAGGATCCGTCGCTGAAAGGTATTATTTACCATACTGTGAAATTCTGTGATTTTTACAGCTTCGAATATGCGGAGATTAAGTCGCATACCGATGTGCCGATCCTGAAAATCGAATCGGATTATACCGTGCAGAGCAGCGGACAGCTGCTGACACGGCTGGAAGCCTTTTCGGAAAGTCTGGAGTTGAATCCGGAAATCGCAGAAGCAATCTGGGAAGCACGCAGTCGTGCGGAAACGGATGGCAGTGCCGCAGGCGGACAAATGCAGATGTCAGACGGTTCTGGTTCGTTGGGACAATCTCAGACGGCAAATGGTTTTACTGTGTTGGAACAGGCACAGGGAAACGATGACGCACGGAATTTTGCCGCGGGGCAATCCGGGAACAGAGACAGTGCACAGGCAGGGATGGCAGGGCAGGCCTGGGGCGGCGCCCGTTTGCAGAATGGCTCTGCCGGCCGATACGGAAGAAGGAGAAATCAGATGGGAAAAGGATATTTTGCCGGAATTGACAGCGGCTCGACGAGTACGGATGTCGTTATCCTGAATCAAGAAAAAGAGATTGTGGCGAGCATCATCCTGCCGACCGGAGCCGGAGCAGCCATCGGCGCGGAGCGTGCGCTGGAGCAGGCGCTTCAGAAAGCGGAGCTTAAAAGGGAGGACATCAATGCGGTTGTCACTACCGGATACGGACGTACGGCGATTCAGGACGGGGATAAGAGTATTACCGAGATTACCTGTCATGCCCGGGGCGCACATTTTCTGGATCCGCGGGTGCGGACGGTCGTAGATATTGGCGGACAGGACAGCAAAGTGATCCGCCTGGACGAGGACGGCTCGGTAAAAAATTTTGTCATGAACGACAAATGCGCGGCCGGCACAGGCCGGTTCCTGGAAATGATGGCGAGGACTATGGAGATGAGTCTGGATGAGATCGGAAAAGCCGGTCTTTCCTACGATGAGGATATTACGATCTCCAGCATGTGTACGGTTTTTGCGGAGTCAGAAGTGGTATCTCTGATTGCGCAGAACAAAAAGCCGGATGATATCGTCCATGGCCTGAATAAAGCGGTGGCAGCGAAGACTGCCTCTCTCGTAAAGCGCGTCGGCGGTGCGGAAGCATACATGATGACCGGTGGTGTGGCGCAGAACCAGGGGCTTGTGAAGACGCTCGAAGAGCGGCTGGGGACAAAGCTGATCATTAGTGACAAGGCACAGCTGTGCGGCGCGATCGGAGCGGCGCTGTATGCAGTGGATATGGGATGAAAATTCGTCTCGCATGATGTGTACTGCATTCCGAAAAATAAACTCTCATGCCTGCTTTGCAGGCACCACTAAATATAAAAGAAGCTACAGGATGCCGGAAGATGAGCTGCTGGTTTTCCTGCGTGTAAAAAGACCGCCGGCAGCTTGCTGCGACGGTCTTTGCTATACTTTGAACGACAAAATGGCACGATACCACTTAGCCTTATATCCTTGCGACTCCGCTCTTTCTTGCCGCTTCTGCGACTGCCTTTGATACGGCTTCCTTCACTCGCGGATCAAATGCCGGCGGAAGAATGTACTCGGCATTCAATTCGTCGTCGCTCACCAGACCTGCAAGTGCGTATGCAGCCGCTACTTTCATCTCGTCATTGATATCAGAAGCCCGCACATCGAGCGCTCCGCGGAACAGTCCCGGGAAGCAGAGCACATTGTTGACCTGATTCGGATAGTCGGAACGTCCGGTCGAGACTACGGCCGCTCCTGCTGCTTTCGCTTCGTCGGGGAAGATTTCAGGCGTGGGGTTTGCGCAGGCAAAGATGATCGGATCTTTTGCCATCGTGCGAACCATATCTGCAGTCAGTGTGCCGGGAGCGGAAACGCCGATAAAGACATCGGCTCCTTTGATCACATCTGCAAGGCGTCCTTTTTCATGGTTGAAGTTCGTGATCTTTGCCATTTCCATCTTGATCGGATTCAGGCCGTCTCTGCCTTCATAGATCGCTCCCTGGCGATCGGTCATAATTACATTTTTCAATCCCATGGACATCAGAAGCCGTATGATCGCAATTCCTGCGGCTCCGGCTCCGGAAGTGACAATTTTTATCTCATCGAGTTTCTTTCCGACGACTTTCAGAGCATTGATGATACCGGCCAGCGTGATGACCGCCGTTCCGTGCTGGTCGTCATGGAAAATGGGAATATCGCAGCGCTCTTTCAGCTTTTTCTCTATTTCAAAGCAGCGCGGTGCGGAAATATCTTCCAGATTGATACCGCCAAAGCTGCCCGCTAGCAGTGCAACGGTATTTACAATATCGTCCACGTCTTTGCTGCGGATGCACAGCGGAATCGCATCTACGTCTCCAAAGGCCTTAAACAGGACGCATTTTCCTTCCATGACCGGCATGCCTGCTTCCGGTCCGATGTCGCCAAGACCGAGGACAGCCGTACCATCGGTAACGACCGCTACCGTATTCCAGCGCCGGGTCAGCTCATAGCTTTTCATCGGATCGCGCTGTATTTCCAGGCAGGGCTCTGCCACACCGGGGGTATAGGCAAGGCTCAGGGCATCCTTTGAGTCTACCGCCGCGCGGGATGTAATCTCGATTTTTCCTTTCAGGTCATAGTGCATCTTCAGTGATTCTTTTGCGTAATCCATGATTGGACTGTACCTCCTACTGTTCTGGGATATTTGACTTCGGTTTTGCACCAGAATCTCTCTGTTTTGTATATCCTGGCATTTTTTCCGGAGTGAAAGCGTTCCATTATTTTCTCATGATCTGGCGGCGGGGTGTTTTTCTTCCAGCGTGCGTTGAACAGATCAGGGCAAGGACCGTTTCCTTCCTGACTTTCACTCCCCCGTATCATTATATACATATTGAGAATGATTTCAAGCGATTTATAGACTGGTCTTCAAAAGCTAATTCCCGGATATGCTGGCATTACTGCTTGTAAAAGCTGATTGCTTCGTGCTTCGAACTCTTGCAATCACCACCGGTATTCACAATCCGGGCTGCCGCCCTACTTGTTCATACCGGTTGGGTTGTCTAATGTACTGTCTCTAAGACACGCAAGCGTGTCACGAGCCAGTCCATTGACAACGCTTTTACAGTAAAATCAGGGTGGTAAATTGGATCATTTTATAGTAGAATGGGAACAACGCAAAAACAGATACTTCAATGAGATCTGGGAAAACGAAAAAATAAGGAGAGACGAATTATGGCAAAGCGTGGCGGTTTTCAGGGCGGGATGCCCGGCAATATGAACAATCTGATGAAGCAGGCACAGAAGATGCAGAAGCAGATGGAGGAGAACCAGAAAGCACTGGAGGAGAAAGAATTTACGGCAGCCGCAGGCGGCGGCGCTGTGGAAGTGACAATTTCCGGCAAGAGAGAAGTGACAAAGGTGAAGCTTTCTGAGGAAGTCGTAGATCCGGACGACATTGAGATGCTGGAAGATCTGATCGTGGCAGCGACAAATGAGGCGCTTCGTCAGGTAGAAGAGGCAGCTGCGGCCAGTATGTCGAAGCTGACCGGCGGCATGAACGGTCTTGGAGGATTCGGATTCTGATGGATTATTATGGAAAGCGAATGTCAAAGCTGATCGAAGAGCTGTCGGCGCTGCCTGGGATAGGAAATAAATCTGCGCAGCGCCTGGCCTTTCATATCATACACATGCCGAAAGAACGTGTGGAGCAGCTTACGGGCGCAATCACGGATGCGCGGGAAAATGTCCGTTACTGCAAAGAATGCTGTACTTTGACAGATCAGGAAATCTGCCCGATCTGTGCAAACCCGGCGCGGGATAAGAAGACGATCATGGTAGTAGAGACGACCCGGGATCTTGCGGCATATGAAAAGACCGGAAAATACGAGGGCGTTTATCATGTACTGCACGGGGCAATCTCGCCGATGCTGGGCGTCGGGCCGGGCGATATCCGCCTGAAGGAATTGATTCAGCGCCTCCAGGGAGACGTGGATGAGGTCATCATTGCGACGAATTCCAGCCTGGAAGGAGAGACGACCGCGATGTACATCAGCAAGCTGATTAAACCGACCGGGATCAAAGTGACCCGTATCGCCAGCGGCGTGCCGGTGGGCGGTGATCTGGAATATATCGACGAAATGACCCTGCTGCGTGCGCTGGAAGGACGCGTGGAACTTTGAGAATATAAGAAGGCATGGATGCCTTTTACGATAACTACAAAAGAAAGAAAAAGGAGGATGAGTTATGAAAAAAATGAAAGTTACGGTTGTGGGAATGCTGCTATGCCTGTTCCTGTTTTCTCTTCACGCAGGGGCGGCGGCCAAGGTGACACTGGACGGCGGAGTGACAGTCAAGTTTTCCAAAGCCCCGGCGGCTACTATTACGGCTAAGTGTGAAGTTTATACAGGAGAGATAGAGGAACATACATGTGGTGCAGCGGCTTTGACCGAGATGAAAACGACCACTATTTACCTTCTTACACAGGGTACAAAGATTTCTTTTCCCGGCTGTTATTGGAATGTAACCGGTTATTTGTCTGGAAAATATATGGATGATTCGGCAGAATCTGACGCATATTATATAGAATCAGAAGGAAGCGGTGACATCAAAAGTGCCTATACCGTGACTGTTGAGCCCCAGACGCCGGGTAACGACGGAATTTATGATTATATCGATGCGCTTAATATTTGTGACAAAGAAGACTCGGATATCAGCAGTAATCTTTTCTTTGTGGTCGTGCCGGACAGTGTCGCGATCTCATCCGCGGATGTGTCATGTACGTTGACGAATACGGCTGAGGGGATTAAAGTCACTTGGGATAAAGTGGCGGACGCGGACGGATATTATATCTTCCGCGGCACCGGTTTTCGGAAAATAGGTGATGGCGAATGCATCAAGAGGATCAATAAAGCATCTACGACCAGCTATGTAAGCACTACCGCAGAGAATGGAAAAAAATATACATACTGGGTGCAGGCGCACGGATCCGGAGAAGTCAGTGATTACACGCGCTCTTATATTGTTCGCCTTGCCGGGACATCCATTTCAAAAGTGACAAGTTCTTCCGCGAAAAAGATGACGGTAAAATGGACGAAATCGTCCGGTGTCTCCGGATACCAGATTCAGTATTCTACGAATAAAGATATGTCAAACAGTAAGACCAAAAAAGTAGCCGGAGCGTCCAAAAAGAGTAAAACAATTTCGGAGCTGACAAAGGGAAAGACCTATTACGTGAGGATACGGACCTATAAAACTGTGAGCGGAAAGAATTATTACAGCGCATGGAGCAGTAAGAAAAAAGTGAAGATTTCAAAGTAATAGAAGCAGAAAGTCTGTTGACTTTGGGCAATGGGTAAAGCAAATAAACAGAAAAATGATGAGTCAATGTGTAGAAGAACAGCCTTAACCGGCTGTTCTTTTTTGGTCGGATCTGCTCCTGGAAGTGAAAATAAATGAATAAGAAGGCACGGATGTCGTTTACGCTAATTACAATCGCTGATGGATATATGATATACTGCATGCAGTGTTTGTAAGCCGTGATTTATTTTGATATAACTGAAAGATTCCGGCCATACACAGGATGTGACCGGCATGCTTCCAGAATACATGTACTGATCTGCTCGGCCATCGTCATGATCAGAGACAGGCGGGCAGTCTGCAGAGTGAGGTAAGGCTGGCTGTTCTGGAGACCGGCGATTCCGGTGATCGAGATATCACCGACAGCCGGCAGATCTTTCTTCACACCCATGCCCGGTTTTAAACTGCCGGGATGGACAAGAACGGACCCGACTTTATTTTCATTGTCAAGAGAAGCATCCACAGCGATCACCACGCTGCCGGGATGCTTTTTTTTGATCTGAATAAGAGTTTCTGCCAGATTACAGGCATGTACAGTGGCGTCCAGGGTGCCATAGACAGAAAGTGCAGGCTCATTTCCTGCATGTCTTTCCAACAGGCTGCCTGTGAGCGGACCGAGGCTGTCGCCGATGATTCGATCCGTTCCGATGCAGAGAATGACCGGCTTTGGAACGCGGACATCGGAAAGAGCGGTTGAATCCGCAAAGGTTGAATTTTCAAAGGAAGATCTTTCCCTGATCCATACGTCGCGCAGAAGCCGGGCAAGCAACGCCGGACAAAGAGGAAGTGCCATCTCGCGAGGTTCGGAGGCAGTCTCTGTTCCACTTCGGTCCGCGCTAAACGGATATCCACCGGATATCCAGCGCCGCCTCGCCCATTCCAATGCACTGCGTGCGGGGCGAGGCTGAGGAAGTAGCACCTCCGGTTTCCGGGGAAAAGAATTTGCCCTTGGAGCTGCAGTCGTCAGGATGCGGCAATCGGGTTTGTGCAAAATGGAAGCAATCACAGACATTTTGGTTCCTTCCCGCAGCACGGCTTTTGGCGGCACCGGTGAAACATATATGATATACGGCGCGCAGCATAAGCTGCTGCTGAACTGTTTTTTATAGTGCGAAAGATTTGTTGCTTTCATTTTCCATTCTATCCGTTTTGAAAGGAAATATTCATTCTGCCTGTGGTATTCCTGCAGTAATCGGATTTGGAGGTTGCACCAGAAAAGCTTTTGTGATAGGATTAAAATAATATAAATCATAGAAACAGCAGGCAAATACAGCATGTTTCGAATGGCTGGGATTCTGCTGTTTTACGTGAAAAAGGAGGATGAACTATGAAAAAAATGAAAACTATGGTTGTGGGAATGTTGCTATGCCTGTTCCTGTTTTCTCTTCACGCGGGGGCGGCGACCAAGGTGACACTGGACGGCGGAGTGACAGTCAAGTTTTCAAAAGCTCCGGCGGCTACTATTACGGCTAAGTGTGAAGTCTATACAGGAGAAGTAGTGGAAACTGTAAGCGGCGGAGGAGCCAGTGCGTCTGCTCTGACTGAGCTGAGAACGACTACCATTTATCTTCTTACACAGGATACGAAAATTTCTTTCCCCGGCTGCTATTGGCAGGAAACCATTTATATGCCGGGCAGAGATATTGATGATACGGCTGAATCCGACGCTTACTATATGGAAGGAGGCGGAGCCGGCGACCTCAAGAGCGCTTTTACCGTGACCGCCGAGACTCAGACGCCGGACAGCAATGGGATTTATGACTATATCCGTGCGCTGAATCTTTATGATAAAGAAGACCCGGATATCAGCAGCAACCTGTTCTTTGTGGTCATTCCGGACAGTGTCGCAATCTCATCTGCGGATGTGTCGTGTAAATTGACGAATACGGATGAGGGGATTAAAATCACCTGGGATAAAGTGGCGGACGCGGACGGATATTATATCTTTCGCAGCACTGGCTTTCGGAAAATAGGCGACGGAGAATGTATCAAGAGGATCAATAAGGCGTCTACGACCAGTTATGTAAGCACCACCGCAGAGAATGGGAAAAAATATACATACTGGGTGCAGGCGCACGGATCCGGAGAAGTCAGTGATTACACGCGCTCTTATATTGTTCGCCTGTCAGGGACATCCCTTACAAAGGTGACTAGTTCTTCCGCGAAAAAAATGACGGTGAAATGGACGAAATCCTCTGGTGTGTCCGGATACATCATTCAGTATTCTACGAAAAAAGATATGTCAGGCGGTAGGATCAAAAAAGTATCCGGAGCATCCAAAAAGAGCAAAACGATTTCGGGGCTGACAAAAGGAAAGACCTATTACGTGAGGATACAGACCTATAAAACCGTGAACGGAAAGAATTATTACAGCGCTTGGAGCAGCAGGAAAAAAGTGACGATTTCGAAGTGACCATCTTATTCAGACGCTGGTTTTCTGCGAAAATGACAACTGCAAAAAATCAAACACAAAAATCGATGTAAAATTCGCGATTTACTACCGTCTCATGCGGGCAGGAGGCAGTTATTACGAAAAACAGCCTCCCGCTCGATTTCGGCAGTAGAAATATTTTTTAAGTCTTTAACCATAAAATGATAAAA
>JAJBVF010000411.1 GCA_020859965.1 Clostridiales bacterium | reverse complement strand
TATGTCCATACTCGCCTGCGAGTATGGATGCAGGCCGCGCCAATCGCGCAGCGATTTTCAGTTGCGCGGCTTTCATTGCATCATAATTTTATGTACCATTTAAATTAGAACGATCGTTTTTGAAACAAAAAAAATACAAAAAGAGCAAAATAAAGATATATTATAAAAGCAAATATAGATATGATGGCATACAGGAGCGAGTCTTTATGCAGGATATGTTTCCCTGAGACTACAGGACCCGGTAAATAAGTATCGGTAGAAACAAACAGCTGTTTTTTAAATGTTAGCAGGAGGTGATAATCGATGAGCAGACTGGAGGAAACGCTGACCGGCAAAAATGGGAATTATATTTTACCGTTTTTCTGGCAACATGGAGAAGACGAGGCAACGCTGCGGGAGTATATGCAGGTGATCCATGACGCGAATATTGGAGCGGTCTGTGTAGAGAGCCGACCGCATCCGGATTTCGTCGGAGAAAAATGGTGGATGGATATGGATGTGATCCTGGAGGAGGCCGGACGGCTGAATATGAAGGTGTGGATCCTTGATGATTCCCATTTTCCGACGGGATATGCGAACGGCGCGGTGAGGAAGGCCCCGAAGGAGCTTCACCATAAATATCTGTGTTACAGAACGCTGGAGATGGCCGGACCGGTGCATCAGGTGGAATTCGAAGTAAAGCATTATATGCAGCCTGCGCCGCCGCCGCCCTGGATTCCGGCACCGCCGAAAACGGAGGACGATTTTGAGGACGATGAGCTGGTCGGCATTTATGCCTGTCCGGTTTTGGACGGCGGAGAACTGGGGGAACCCTCAGAACTGACCGGGCAGATTCAGGATGGAAAAATCGTATTTGATCTGCCGGAGGGTTATTTTAAGCTGTATGTTGTCTATATAACCAGAAACGGAAGAGGCAGAAAAGATTACATTAATTTTATGGATGAGGAGTCATGCCGACTTCTGATTGATGCGGTATATGAACCTCATTATGAACACTATGGCAAATACTTTGGCAATGTGATCGCCGGATTTTTCAGC
Source organism: Clostridiales bacterium (assembly GCA_020859965.1). Lineage (GTDB taxonomy): Bacteria > Bacillota > Clostridia > Lachnospirales > Lachnospiraceae > Choladousia. The sequence goes on along the minus strand of JAJBVF010000411.1, from coordinate 3,603 downwards.
GACGAACCGCCGGTGGGAAACGTGGATGGCTACCAGCCGACAGGCCCTGTTGGCGAACCGGGACGGGATTTGCCATGGTCGCGGGCAGCCGGCGAAAAATTTACAGAAGCGTTTGGCTGTGTAGATTGGAAAAGGCTGACACCCTATCTTTGGGCGGATGCTGTAGATAAGGAAAGTCAGGCAAGGGTGCGCAATGCCTATATGGAGATGGTGACAAGGCTTGAGCAGAGCTGTTTTTCAGAACAGATTGGGAAATGGTGTGAGAATCACGGCGTTGAATATATCGGACACATGCTGGAAGATTGTGATATGAACATGAGCCTGGGGGCATCTATGGGACATTTTTTCCGCGGACTTCAAGGACAGCATATGGCCGGAATTGACAACATTGGCGGGCAGGTGATGATTGGCGGTCAGGATTGTATGCGGCACGACTCACCGACCTGTGAGGATGAGGCAGGGTTTTACCAGTATGTTCTCGGGAAACTGGGTGCCTCCCATGCGGCGATTGATTCGAAGAAAAAGGGGCGTACCATGTGTGAAAATCTGGGTGCGTATGGGTGGCAGTCCTCTCCTGCGGAACAAAAATATTTGATTGATCATTTTATGGTTCGCGGTATCAACCGCTTTGTGCCTCACGCATTTTCTCCGGCTCCCTTCCCGGATCCGGACTGTCCGCCTCATTTCTATGCCCATGGGGAGAATCCGACGTTTCGCGCCTTTGGAGAACTGATGGCATATACCAACCGGGTCTGCCATCTGATCGACGGAGGAGTGCCGCATCCCGATGTCGCGGTTTTATATGCTGCTGAGAGTGTATGGGCAGGGGACGGCGGCAGTAATATTCCGGTGTGCCGATCCTTAAGCAGGGCACAGGTGGATTTTCATATTCTTCCGGCGGATATCTTCGCTGAAGACGGAGAATATCCGATGTCATTTGATGGGAAAAAGCTGACCGTCAATGGGGTGGACTATCGGGCATTGATCGTGTCCGGCTGCGCATTTGTGGAGAAGAAAACAGCTCAGTTCATACAGGGGGCTGCTGCATGCGGTTACCCGGTTCTCTTTGCAGATCGGAAACCAGAATGGGTGATTGCCGGGACAGCGGAGGAGAATGGGTGTTTCAAAGAAGCCCTTCAGAGGTGCGCTCTGGTCCCGGCAAAAGAGATCGGAAGCTATATCAGGGAACAGCAGATCATTTCTTTCCAAACATCCGCAGAGCCGGTCTGCCGGATGCTTACCTCCTATCACTATGAACTGCCGGAGCATGATGAGTTCCTGATTTTAAATGAAAGCTCCGGAAGTACCTATACGGGTGAACTGAAGCTGAAGGCTTCCGGTATCCCGGTGAAGTATGATCCCTGGGGGAACCGTGTGGAACGAATCCATTTTTCGGAAACAAAAGTGGAAATGAATGTCAAAAGCGAAACGGATGCCACGGAAAACTACACGAACGTAACTGTGTCTATTCAACCATTGGAACTGTGCGTCATTTACTTTTTGAAGGATAAGGCAGAACTTGAGAGGCTGGAGGAAGCGGGGATGATTTCCAGGAGCAGGACAGCTGCAGCGTACACAGAAAAAACGCAGACAATCCGTACATTTACTGTCGGACGGGTATCTTCTGGAGAATATCTGGCACAGCTTAAGACTTCGGGTATGGGATTATATAAGGAAAATGCAGCAGTGCAGACACAGAAGCTGATGGAAATCCATGCACCGTTTACCGGGATGCAGGGGTGGTTTCCGGATTATTCCGGGTATTATCTGTATGAAACTCAGGTCAGCCTGACACCGGGGAGAGCGTATCAGATTCAGATGGAAGAGGTGCATGAGACGGCAGAGGTATTTTTGAACGGCCGGAGCCTGGGCATGAAAATTCAAAACCCATATTTCTTTGCGGTTCCCACGGAGCTGGTGCAGGAAGAAAACATCCTGCGCATAGAGACAGCGACACTGGCAGAACGCAAAGTGAAGGCGATGGGCGTCAATATTGCGCCGATGTCCGCGGAACGCCCGCTTTCTCCAACCGGTATTGTTGGTGAGGTACGGATTGTAGAGGAAGCGAACGATGATGAATTGGAAAACTGATTCGGAAAGGAAAAAAGATGAAGGAGTTTTACAGAGCAGAGAAAGTGACAAATGCCATCACTGCAATCTGGAGCAGAAGCGGTGAAATTATGTATCTTGTGGAGGGAGAGAATCGTGCAGTGCTTATCGATACTTGTCTCGGCGTCAGGGGATTGCGGGCACTGGTGGAAACTCTCACAGATAAACCGGTTACGGTGCTGCTGACGCACGGACATATGGATCATGCCATGGGAGCTACTGAATTTCAGGATGTGTATATGAATCCCGCGGACAGAGACGTTTATCTGGCACATTCGAATCTGGAAGCCCGAAAAGATTATATTATAGCAAATATTGGAGGTATGGAACCCTGGATTGATGATGACAATCGTTTTATTTCCGGAACGTCAGACTATTTTAAAGACCTCAGGGAAAACATGATTTTTGACCTTGGAGGGCTGACGATTGAGGTGTATTCTCTGCCCGGCCATACGAGAGGAACCATGGTCATGCTTATTCTAGAAGAACGGCTGCTGATCACGGGGGATGCCTGCAACAATTCTGTGTTTTTGTTTGACAAATTCTCACTTTCTGTAGAAGAATACCGCAGCAATCTACTGCGTGTGGATCGGTTACTGAAAGGACGCTACGACAGAACCTTTATGATGCACCATGTGATGCAGGCTACGAAAGATCTGCTGAAAAATGTGATCGGTGTCTGTGACGATATTATGGCGGGCAGAGCGGATGACATGGAATTCCCGTTTATGGGAGGCACCTATTACGTAGCAAAGAAAGCGAATGAAAGATTTGAGCGGGAAGATGGCAAAGAGGGAAACATTGTCTATAACAGGCAGAAAATATTTAAGGAGAGGCAGGCGGGAGTATGAAGTATCTTGCAATCGATATCGGCGGAACCTTCACGAAATATGCTGTGATTTCGGATGCGTGTGAGATCCTGGAGAAGTCCAAAAGGCCGACCGTAACAGAACCAGTCGAAGAGTTTGTTGCTTCTCTGGTGAAAATATACAGAATTTATGAAGGAACCGTCGATGGGATCGCACTGAGCACAGCAGGTATTGTTGACAGTGAAAAAGGGTTTATCTATACTGGCGGCAATCTGACCAGTGTCAAAAATCTGAACATCAAAGAGCAGCTGGAAAAATACTGCAAGGTGCCGGTCACAGTTGAAAATGACGCAAAATGTGCCGCGCTCGCGGAGGTCTGGCAGGGGGCTTTAAAGGACTGCAATGACGGAATTGTTATGGTATGCGGAACCGGGATTGGAGGTGCAGTGATCCATGACAGAAAGGTGCTGAAGGGTATCCACAATATGGCAGGGGAATTCAGCTATGTAATCACAGATGCGGAACCGGAATTTCATCTGGATCACACGTTTGCCGGAAACAGTGGCATCCGGTCACTGAAAAAAATAGTGTCAAAGTACACTGGAATTCCGGACGAGAATCTGAGCGGCGAGTGGATTTTTTCCATGTCGGATGGCGGGGATGAGAAAGTCATTGCCGGTATACG
>JAJBVF010000110.1 GCA_020859965.1 Clostridiales bacterium | reverse complement strand
GGAGTGGTCTCATGGAGAGGTCAAGAAGCCGGAGACAATCAATTACAGGACTTTAAAACCGGAAAAGGACGGACTTTTTTGCGAACGTATTTTCGGACCAAGCAAGGACTGGGAATGTCACTGCGGAAAATATAAAAAAATTCGTTACAAAGGTGTGGTTTGCGACCGCTGTGGCGTAGAGGTGACAAAGTCAGCGGTTCGCCGTGAGCGTATGGGGCATATCGAGCTTGCAGCGCCGGTATCTCATATCTGGTATTTCAAGGGAATTCCATCCAGAATGGGTTTGATACTTGATATTTCTCCGCGTGTTCTGGAAAAAATATTATATTTTGCAAATTATATTGTGCTGGATGCAGGCGAGACAGATCTGCATTACAAACAGGTGCTTACGGAGCGTGAGTATCAGGAAGAAAAGGAAAAATGGGGGAATAAGTTCCGCGCAGAGATGGGGGCGGAGGCTGTCAAAGAGCTGCTTGAAGCGATTGATGTAGAGAAAGAATCCGAAGAGCTGAAAGCGGCGCTTAAGGATTCGACCGGTCAGAAACGTGCCAGAATCATCAAGCGTCTGGAAGTGGTAGAGGCGTTCCGAGAGTCCGGCAACCGTCCGGAATGGATGGTGATGACAGTGATTCCGGTCATCCCTCCGGACTTACGGCCAATGGTGCAGCTGGATGGCGGACGTTTCGCGACTTCGGACCTGAATGATCTGTACCGCAGGATTATTAACCGCAACAATCGTCTGAAGAGACTGCTGGAGCTTGGCGCACCGGACATCATCGTTCGTAATGAAAAGCGTATGCTTCAGGAGGCTGTCGATGCTTTGATTGACAACGGACGACGCGGCCGTCCTGTTACAGGACCAGGTAACCGTGCGTTGAAATCGCTCTCAGACATGCTGAAGGGTAAGTCCGGACGTTTCCGCCAGAACCTCCTTGGCAAACGTGTCGATTATTCCGGCCGTTCTGTTATTGTCGTGGGACCGGAACTGAAAATTTATCAGTGCGGTCTGCCAAAAGAGATGGCAATCGAGCTGTTTAAGCCTTTTGTTATGAAAGAGCTTGTGGAGAATGGTACTTCACATAATATTAAAAATGCCAAGAAGATGGTAGAACGTCTGCAGCCGGAAGTCTGGGATGTACTGGAGGATGTAATCAAAGAGCATCCTGTTATGCTGAACCGTGCCCCTACATTGCATAGACTGGGAATTCAGGCTTTTGAGCCGATCCTTGTTGAAGGAAAAGCAATCAAGCTTCACCCACTGGTGTGTACCGCGTTCAATGCTGACTTTGACGGAGACCAGATGGCAGTACATCTTCCACTGTCGGTAGAAGCACAGGCGGAGTGCCGTTTCCTGCTGCTTTCACCGAACAACCTCCTGAAGCCTTCCGATGGTGGTCCGGTAGCGGTTCCGTCTCAGGATATGGTCCTTGGCATTTATTATCTGACTCAGGAGAGACCGGGGGTACTTGGAGAAGGGAAATTCTTCAAGAGTGTTGCGGAAGCGATTCTTGCATATGAGAATAAAGATATTACGCTGCAGTCCAAAATTAAAGTTCGTATGACGAAAAAGATGCCGGATGGCAGTGTGATCATGGGTGACGTGGAATCGACCCTGGGACGTTTTCTGTTTAATGAAATCCTGCCGCAGGATCTTGGATTTGTAGACCGTTCTGTTCCGGGAAATGAACTGAAGTTGGAAGTGGATTTCCTGGTTAATAAGAAGGGATTGAAGCAGATCCTCGAGAAAGTTATCAATACACATGGATCGACCAGAACAGCAGAAGTGCTCGATGATATTAAGGCTATGGGCTATAAATATTCGACAAGAGCAGCGATGACGGTATCGATTTCAGATATGACTGTGCCGCCGCAGAAGCCGGAGCTGATTGCTAAGGCTCAGGATACGGTGGACAGGATCACGAAGAACTACAGAAGAGGTCTGATCACAGACGAGGAGCGCTACAAAGAGGTCGTTGAGACCTGGAAAGACACGGATGATGTCCTGACAAAAGCGCTGCTTGACGGACTCGATAAATACAACAATATTTTCATGATGGCTGACTCCGGAGCGCGTGGTTCCAACAAGCAGATTAAACAGCTTGCAGGTATGCGTGGACTGATGGCGGATACGACCGGTCATACGATCGAACTCCCGATCAAGTCCAATTTCCGTGAGGGTCTGGACGTACTGGAATATTTCATGTCAGCGCATGGTGCCCGCAAGGGACTTTCCGATACGGCGCTGCGTACAGCTGACTCTGGTTATCTGACCAGACGTCTTGTGGATGTCTCTCAGGATCTGATCGTCCGCGAGACAGACTGCAGTGAAGGCTGTGATGAGATACCGGGTATGTATGTGAGTACATTCTCGGATGGGAAAGAAGAGATCGAGAATATTCAGGAGCGTATCACGGGACGTTTCTCGTGTGAGGATATCTGTGACAAGGATGGTGAGGTCATTGTAAAAGCAAATCACATGATCACACCGAAGCGTGCGGCCCGCATTATGAAAGAAGGCGTAGATGCGGATGGCAAGCCGTTTGAGAAGATCAAGATTCGTTCGATTCTGACCTGTCGTTCTCATATCGGTATCTGTTCGAAGTGCTATGGCGCAAACATGGCGACCGGTGAGCCGGTGCAGGTCGGTGAGTCTGTCGGGATCATTGCTGCTCAGTCGATCGGTGAGCCTGGTACTCAGCTGACGATGCGTACCTTCCATACCGGAGGTGTTGCCGGCGGCGATATCACACAGGGTCTTCCGCGTGTCGAGGAGCTTTTTGAGGCAAGAAAGCCGAAAGGACTTGCGATTATTACGGAGATAGCCGGTATGGCCTCCTTGCGTGATACAAAGAAAAAGCGTGAGATTGTTGTGACAAATGAAGAAACAGGTGAGTCTAAGACGTATCTGATTCCTTATGGTTCCAGAATCAAGCCGATTGATGGCACATATCTGCAGGCTGGCGATGAACTGACAGAAGGCAGTGTCAACCCACATGATATTCTGAAAATCAAGGGTGTGGATGCGGTACAGGATTACATGCTCCGTGAGGTGCAGCGTGTTTACCGTCTGCAGGGCGTGGAGATCAATGATAAGCATATTGAAGTCATTGTGCGTCAGATGTTGAAAAAGGTGCGGATTGAGAATAATGGAGATACCGATTTCCTTCCGGGAAGCCTGGTTGATATCCTGGAATATGAGGATAAGAATAAGCAGATGATTGCGGAAGGCAAGGAGCCGGCAGATGGCAAGCGTATTATGCTTGGTATTACAAAGGCATCTCTTGCTACCAATTCCTTCCTTTCGGCAGCTTCCTTCCAGGAGACGACGAAGGTACTGACTGAGGCTGCGATCAAGGGTAAGGTGGATCCGCTGATCGGTCTGAAGGAGAACGTGATCATTGGTAAGCTGATTCCGGCCGGAACAGGCATGAAGCGCTATCGCAATGTGGCGATTGATACTTCAGGTACTGATGATTATGAGTATGAGCAGATGCTTCTCGATGAATATGACGAAGATGATGAGCCGCTTGACGAATCGCAGGTATTGTCGCTTAATGAATTAGGTGATAATACTAAAACAGAGGACGCTGAGCAGACGCCTGATACTGATGAAATCATGGTTTCTGAGGAAAATCCGAACAACGAGCTTTCGGATGGGGAATCAGATTTCGGAACAGATGAGGGAACCATGTCTGTAGAAGAAACTTTCGAAGAAGAGGTATCTGTAAAAGAGACCATGGACAAAGAATAATAAGAGATAAATTCTTTGCCTGGTATGTGCATGAATAAGGCCCGGTCGGAAAAGACCGGGCCATCCTTTTATTTATCTCCTTTTTCTCTGATGTTCCGGAAGAGTCTTTTTAAAGACATGTCTTCTGAGAGACGATCAGGATTAGAGGTGTGTTTTTGTTTTTTGGTGGGAGGGTATTCCGCTTTTCCATTATATCCGTAGGGCGGATAGGGCTGCCCATTCTGAGCATAGGGCTGCCCCTGATATACCTGTCCGTTCTGCTGAGAGTATCCTCTTCCATAGGCCTGATAGCCAGGCGGCGGATAGGATGAAGCCGGATTCTGGCAGTATTCATTAGCGGAAGCGGCTTCTTCCTGTGATCTCTTTTTCTTTTTTCCAAAAGGACGAAAGATCGTCTTGCGTCCTGTCCAGCCTACGATGCGGACAAGAATGATGCCCCAGAAGACACCAAAGGAATCAATGCAAACATCTCGCACGGATGGACTGCGCCCGTCTACAAATGACTGATGGTATTCATCCCCGCAGGCAAATGCGACACAGAATAATCCGGCGACAAACATAAGCGGCAGACCGTGCAGCCCGTATACATAGAGCGGAAAAGCCACCGCAATGGCAAGAGCGAAGTATTCTGTCATGTGAGCAAGCTTACGGATCACACCGTTAAAGCGTACCGCAAGACTGCTGATTTCTGAAGGCTGCAGATCGGCATCCAGAAGTATACTGCCAGTCTCAACGATCTTGTAGCTGACTCTGTAGCTGAGATCGGATGAGACAGTTCCGTCCTGTGCGGAAAAGGAGAAAATCATATACATCAGAAGGATAGCCGGTATAAAAGAAAGTGGCTTTAATAGTTTAATCATATGTCTGGACTCCTTTCCTTCCTATTAAATAT
>JAJBVF010000071.1 GCA_020859965.1 Clostridiales bacterium | reverse complement strand
ACCGTACTTTTGTGGTACCCGCCATCGTATCCATGATCATGGCTGCGGCGGCATATCTGGCTTACAGGGGCTGCCGGATGCTTATGGGAAATACGGTATCCACTTTTATTGCAGTATTTGTTGGTGTTCTCATTTATGGAATTGGTATGGTTTCCTTCCATGGGATTACGCAGGAGGAACTCGCAGCATTGCCAAAAGGCAATACGATTATTCGATTCCTGAGAAAGCTGGGGCTGCTCAGATAAAGATTAGAACAGAATTAGAACGGATATCTACGTCGGATATTCGGATTATGGATCTGCTTATATGTGTAAATAAGGAAACGACGAATGTCATTTCCTATAAGTCAGCAAAACATTCAAAATGAAAAAATAACAAATACCATACGAGGGGAGAACGGCTGTGGATTCAGAAAAACTTCAGCGCATCAATGAGCTGGCACGCCGCGCAAAAGCGGAAGGGCTGACGGAGGCGGAGCGTGCGGAACAGGCACAGCTTCGGCAGGAGTATATAGATGCTGTCCGCAGGAATCTGCGCGGGCAGCTCAACAATATTGATATTCTGGAACCGGATGGAAATATTCAGAATCTTGGTGAGAAATATGGAAAAAAGGGACATTAGAAAAATGGTAAAAGAACGGCGGAAGGAATTGCCGGAAGCAGAGCTGACACGCAGAAGCCAGATCATCTGCGACGCGGTATGCAGCCTTCCGGAATTTCAGTCCGCCGGAGAAATCTATGTCTATATGGATTGCAAAGGCGAAGTCTCCACAAAACCGTTGATTGAGACGGCATGGAGACTTGGCAAAAAAGTAGCTGCCCCAAAGGTGGAAGGAGAGGATATGACGTATTACTATATCTCTTCCTATGCGGATGTTGCGGACGGCTATTTTCATGTACCGGAGCCGAACACAGGCAAAGCAGCCTCAGGCGAGGATGCACTGCTGATCGTTCCCGGGGTAGGCTTTGATGCAAACAGAAATCGCTGCGGATACGGAAAAGGTTTTTACGATCGTTATCTTGCGCTGCATCCCCATCATGTGACCGTAGCGGTTGCCTTTGATTTTCAGATTGTCGATGAGATTCCGGTGCGTCTGGAAGATATTCGTCCGGACTATTTGATCACGGAATCCGGATTTTATTCGGACTAATTATTTTTCTGGTCGTATGCGGGTATCCATTTTCTGGTGATTGGCAGCCACAGCTGAGCGCAGGGTCCAACCAGAAAGGCAGCAACCAGTGTGCCTACACCAACCACGCCGCCCAGAAGCAATCCAACGGCGAGAAAGCACAGGTCACAGGCCATCCGCACCCACCGGAACTGGAACCGTTCCAGTTTATCAGTGAGGATCATGGCTACCAGATCGTTGGGGCCGGTGCCGGCTTCACTGTTGATGACTATGGACATCCCCAGTGCCAGGATGATGCATCCCAGCACAATGCCAGACAGCCTTAGAATCATAGGAGACTCTCCGGAGAGGAAAGGCGCCAGGAGCCAGGAAAAGAAGTTGATGATCGGTCCGCCGCAAAAGGCACAGATGACGGTTCCTGGTTTTACATATCCTTTGGTCGCTAGAAGCATTACCACCATGAGCAGAGTGGAGAGAATGACATGGATCGTTCCTACGCTTACTCCTGCGGTCAGAGCAATGCCCTGCACCATGACGGTAAAGGGGTCAGAGCCTAAGTTGGTAAGCAAAAAAAGACTGATTCCCAGATGGGCGACCGTCAGTCCCAGAAAAAGTACGATCAATGCCTCACACCAGCCCAGCAGGCTGCGTCCGGATGTATCTTTTGAAAAATGCGCCATAATAAGCCTCCTCTGTGTCAGATCAGTTGATTTATTTTAACATGGAGAAGGCATTTCTGTCTATTTGTTTCTTAATAAGCGGAATCTTGTTGACATCAGAAGAACATGATATAATATAACTTATCGGAAGGAGAGGATGCTTGCGTACTCTCACCCGATAAGTTAACGACAGAATCTTTAGATTCTGGAGATTATGAGGCGCTGGACATCCAGTGGATGTCCGTTTAGCGCCGACCGAAGTGGAACGAAGAGCGGTTTTCTTCTCATAATACGAGACAAAGGATTTTGGAATAGATGGACAAATTGAATATAATCTGCGAATATAAAGCCTGGCAGAAAACGAAGAAAGGAAATCGATTAAGACAGCAATGGAAAACAGTTTAAAGAACGAAAATGAATCCGGCATGGACCTGATGGTAAATACCATAGATACTATGGCTTCACCCCCCACAAGCGAGCCGCAGCGTCAGTACTATTTCATCGCAAAATGCCGTGAATTAGTCCGGAAAAAAACGGAAGAACTGGGTCGTCCCCTGACCGGCAATGTGGTGACCTTCGGGTGTCAGATGAACGCGAAAGATTCCGAAAAGCTGCGCGGTATTCTCGAACAGATCGGCTATCAGCATACTGACAGCGAAGAAGCGGATTTTGTTATTTACAATACCTGTACTGTTCGTGAAAATGCGAATCTGAAAGTATATGGTCATCTCGGCTATCTTTCAAACCTGAAAAAGAAAAATCCGGACATGATCATTGCTCTGTGCGGATGCATGATGCAGGAGCCGGACGTTGTCAAAAAACTCCGTGAAAGCTATCGTTTTGTCAATCTGGTCTTTGGCACGCACAATCTTTATAAATTTGCGGAATTACTGTATACCGCATTCGAAGAGCAGGAGCGGGCCAGGAAGAAAAATCAGTCTCCATCCCGTGCGGATATGATCATTGACATCTGGAAGGATACAGACAAAGTTGTCGAAGATCTTCCGTCAGACCGCACCTATTCCTTCAAGTGCGGGGTCAATATCATGTATGGCTGTAATAATTTCTGTACTTATTGTATCGTTCCTTATGTGAGAGGGCGGGAGAGAAGCCGTAGACCGGAGGATATTCTCTGTGAGATTGAGCGGCTGGCGAGTGAAGGCGTGATCGAAGTCATGCTGCTCGGTCAGAATGTGAACTCTTATGGGAAAACGCTCGATGAGCCGGTCACCTTCGCACAGCTTTTGCAGAAGGTAGAGCAGATTCCCGGGATTGAGCGGATTCGCTTTATGACATCGCATCCAAAGGATCTCTCAGACGAATTGATCGAAGTAATGAAGCATTCCAAAAAGATCTGCTGTCATCTGCATCTGCCGCTGCAGTCCGGCAGCAGCCGTATTTTAAAGAAGATGAACCGCCGCTATACGAAAGAACAGTACCTGGCTCTGGCAGAGAGGCTTCGGCGCGAGATTCCGGAACTTTCCATTACGACCGATATCATCGTCGGATTTCCGGGGGAGACGGAAGAAGATTTTCAGGAGACGCTCGATGTCGTACGTCAGGTGCGTTTTGACAGTGCCTTTACTTTCATCTATTCCAAACGTACCGGCACGCCGGCTGCTGTGATGGAAGACCAGGTGCCGGAGGATGTGGTGAAGGATCGCTTCAATCGTCTGCTTTCCCTGGTACAGACTATCTCGCAGGAGATGGCAAAGAAGGTCGAAGGACAGACTCTTCCTGTGCTTGTCGAATCGATCAATGATCATGATTCCTCGCTTGTCACCGGACGGCTTTCCAACAATCTTCTGGTTCATTTTCCGGGAAGCGAAGAGATGATCGGGAAGATTGTTGACGTGCAGCTGACTGAATGCAAAGGGTTTTATTACATGGGCATATGCTGTGGGGATCAGATAGTAAACGTATTTTAATGCAATGTAGCCTGGAGGATGGGAATGAAAACAGTATGGATCAATAAAATAAATATTAAAAAAGTGCGCCATCTGGAAAATCTGGAGATTCCTCTGTCAGATAATGAAAAAAAGCATTTGATTATTACCGGGAAGAATGGCAGTGGTAAGACAAGCCTGCTGGTATCGTTGGCAATTTATCTGAATTCATTGACCATGCTGGAAGATTTTCAATCAGAAAAAGAAGATTATGCTTGTAAAATTGGTTTGTCAAATAAGCAGATAAATATTCAGAGTTATAATAAGAAGGAACATAATACCAGTCAATTAAAGCGAATTGCAGCTTATGAAAAAGCTCTCTATCATATTACCGGCGGAGTAGATATAAAACTAAACGAAGATGAGGACCAGATATATCAGGTTTTCCAACAGGGTAACTTTATAGTTGCATTTTATAAAGCAGATCGAACTTTTGAAGCGGAAGTGCCAAGGCACATAGAAAAAGTAGAATTAAAGAATGACTATAGGATAGATGAATCACCAAGGAATGAATTTGTAAAATATTTAAGTGATCTGAAGATGACGCAGGCATTGGCAAACGCATCTGGAAAAAAAGAGAAGGCAGATCAGATAGAGCGATGGTTTTTGCGCTTTGAAAAATTACTTGCAAAAATATTTGAGGATGATTCCATTCAACTGGTATTTGATGAGGATACCTTTCAGTTTTCATTACAGATGAATAACAGGGAACCGTTTGATTTTAATACGCTTTCCAGTGGATATGCGGCGTTACTGGATATTGTAGTTGACATGATGATGCGTATGGAGAAACACTCAAGCAGGAAATTCGATTTTACCATGCCCGGTATCGTTTTGATTGATGAAATTGAAACTCATTTGCACCTGGAATTACAAAAAACAGTTCTTCCATTATTGACAGAATTATTTCC
>JAJBVF010000414.1 GCA_020859965.1 Clostridiales bacterium | reverse complement strand
GATGTGATCATTGCTCTGGGCGGCGGTTCCGCGATGGATGCCGGCAAGATCATGTGGGTTCTGTATGAGAATCCGGACGCCGATTTTGAGGATATGTCGATGGATTTCATGGATATCCGGAAACGAATTTACAACTTCCCGAAGATGGGAAAGAAGGCTTATTTTGTAGCAATTCCGACCTCTTCCGGTACCGGCTCTGAGGTGACGCCGTTTGCGATTATTACAGACAAAGAAACCGGAATCAAATGGCCGCTGGCAGACTATGAGCTGCTTCCGGATATGGCGATTGTGGATACAGACAATATGATCAGCGCCCCGAAGGGACTGACCTGTGCTTCCGGAATTGATGTTATGACGCACGCGATTGAGGCTTATGTATCCGTAATGGCATCGGATTTTACAGACAGCCTGGCTCTTCGCGCCATCAAGTTGGTATTTGATTATCTGCCGCGGGCTTATAAGGATGGCAACGACATTGAGGCTAGAGACCATATGGCAAATGCTTCCTGCCTGGCAGGCATGGCATTCGCGAACGCCTTCCTCGGCGTCAATCATTCTCTGGCGCACAAGCTGGGCGCGTTCCATCACATTCCTCACGGCATCGCCAATGCGCTGGTGCTTACCGAAGTGATGCGCTACAACAGCGCCGAAGTTCCGACGAAAATGGGAACATTCCCGCAGTACCAGTATCCGCATACGCTGGCGCGCTACGCAGAGATCGGCCGTTCCGTAGGACTGACCGGAGAAAATGATCAGGAAGTATTTGATAAGCTGATCGATAAGCTGGAAGATCTGAAGCGGACCATCGAGATCAAACCGACCATCCGTGATTATGGAGTGGACGAACAGTATTTCCTGGATACGCTGGATGAGATGACAGAGCAGGCATTCAATGATCAGTGTACGGGGGCCAACCCAAGATATCCGCTGATGTCAGAGCTGAAGGAGATTTATCTGAAAGCATATTATGGGAAGTAAACCGCTTCCCATAATGCTCCAGAATCTGAAGATTCTGTCGCTAACTTATCGGATGAAAACCCGCAAGCGCGTTTCTCTTCCGATAAGTTATATTACTCGCAGCAAAAATCAGCTGCTCGTTAACTTGCGAAGTTCGCTGCCGCAAGCGCCGCGAACTTCCTGCAAGTTATATTATGGGAAAACGGTAGAAAATACGGAAGGCTGATTGGATTGCTGCTGATTTTTAGAAGGACCAGGATATCCATATTGGAAAATAAGAAACAGAGAACAGGAGGTTCGCATCATGAATTTAAAGGACAAAAAGCTGCTGGTTACCCGTCCGTATAAAGTGGTTTATCAGGACGGAGACCGCATTATCAAGGTATTTACGCTGGAGCATGGAAAAGCAAATGTGTTTAACGAGGCGCTCTGCACCGCGCGGGTAGAAGAGAGCGGACTTGATATTCCGCCGGTTCTGGAAGTGACGCAGGTCGACGGAGAATGGGCGCTCGCGATTCAGTATGTGGAAGGCGAGACGCTGGAAGAGAAGATGGAAAACGATCCACTGAATATTGAGATATATATGGCGCAGTTTGTGGATGCGCAGCTTGCCATGCATGCCAAAAAGGCGCCGCGCCTTACCTTTCAGAAAGATAAATTTGCCCGGAAGATCGACAGCCTGAAGGAAAAGATTGATGCTACCACACGCTATGAGCTGCATACCCGTCTTCAGTCCATGCCGAATCATACGAAGCTTTGCCATGGCGACTTTAACCCGAGCAATGTCATTGTGCGGGAAGACGGTTCGATGACCATCGTAGACTGGGCGCATGCGACTCAGGGCAATGCGAGCGGTGACGCGGCGATCACGTATCTGGAATTCGCATTGAAGAATCAGAAGAAAGCAGATCTGTATCTGGATCTTTTCTGTAAAAAGAGTGATACCGCGAAACAGTATGTGCAGAAGTGGCTTCCGATTGCCGCGGCTGCGCAGCTGACCAAGGGGATTCCGGAGGAGGAGGCATTCCTTCGCAGGTGGACCGAAATCATTGATTTTCAGTGACAGTCCGGTAACATTCGGTTGCCGGCAGTAAAAAGCAGGAGGATGAAATTCCGGATCCGGAACCATCCTCCTGTTTTTGATGCACATGGCTGCACACGGTATATCCTATGCGAAGCGTAGGAAGCCTGCGCTCTACAATCAAAGATTGGGGGCATAACCCGGCGAGGGAGTTTTGAAACTGATATTTTATACACTTCTGAGCCTGTAGGAAAGCTGTATGTGCAGGCGCACATCCGCATCATCCAGATCGGTATTTGTCAGTTCCTGGATTCTCTTAAGCCTGTATAATAATGTGTTGCGATGGATAAAAAGCTTTTCTGCTGTTCGGACGTAGTTTCGTTCGCAGTCCAGATATTCTTTCAGGGTTTCATATAAAACAGTATGATTTTTGCCATCATATTCTTTGAGAATATGTAAAGCCGGATGGATCAGCGCATTTGAAAAATGACTGTGCAGAAAATCCACAGCACATGACAATGCGCATTCATCAAAGAAGACGGCGGAAGCGGTTGTATGCGGCCCATAGCGAACCGCTGACAGCGCCAGAGAAATCGGCTCTTCCATATCAAAAACATCCGTGAATTCCGGACTGATACCGCAGAAAGTATTTGTCTGAGACATGAAATCCTTCAGCTTTGCCATAAACTCTTCAAACAAGATAAGCCTGCGGTTTATGATTAGCACTGTTCGATCCTGAATCGTGATCGTAAAACAGCTGCTTCCAAGACGGCCCAGTTTTCTGTAGAAATATCTCAGGGCGGTTGTATAGCTTTCTTTCCCATCCAGTGCAATGATCTGCTTGGAATCTTCGGGAAACCAGCCTATAGAACGCAGCATAGCAAGCTGCTTTGACGGATCCAGTCTTTCTCCGGAGAGAATCTGCTGAAAAATATCATCGTAAGAGAGCAGCTGTTGCTGCTCATCATTGACGTCCGACCAGTATTCTATAATATCGCCAAGCTCATCCAGAAGCTGCAGCAGCCCTGGGGAAACTTCACCGTTATATATGCAGATCAGCCATCCGATGTGCCGGTTTCGGCCGTAAAGGTTGCGGCATATACAGGGGGAACCCAGTGCTTCATAGTCCATGTGATAAGATTCCCGGCTGTTAACCCGGATCCGCGGGTCATTGTTGATAGAAAGAATTGTTTCCAGCAGCATAATTCCGTTTTTCTGCATTTCTTTCAGATTTGCTTCCGCCTGCCGGCTGCGGTAGTGAAAGTCCTCCATCCCGGCCTGCGCGATGACGAGATAGCCGGGGTCGCAGAGAATCAGAGGATGGCTAAATACAGCCAAACTGTTCTCCAGAAGCTCCTGAAGGGACACTCCCTGCCTTACTTTTCCATGCAGATCATCCGACCAGCTGTTGTAATAGTCGAATGCATCCAGGGCTTCGTTAAAAGTCTCATTCATATCTTCTGTCTCAAGGTAGAACATATCATGTCCCTGGACACAAATGATCTGATCGCTGTCCTCGTCTATAAACTCCCGCATGGATCCGATATAAGCGTCCAGCGCTTCAATCCGGACGCCGTCGGAAAAAAGGCGTATATTGCGAAGGGTTCTGCGCCCTTCCTGAATCTTTACCTGTGGGTTATATTTTTTTAACCAGTCTGCAAGTATCCACATGGATAGTCTCATGATCGGCCTCCTGTCAGTTTGTATGATTCGTACAAATAAAAAAGAATTGCTTTTCTTTATATTTTAACATATCATACGTAGATTTCCCATAAAATTTCATATAAAATTACAAAAAATAAAGATTTTCGGGAGGTAATATAATGACAAACAGAGAAAATTGCCTTTTGGCATATCAGCACAAACAACCCAATTATATTCCATGCTTTTATACTGATATGTCTTTGATTCAGGCACGTCCGCAAATGGAGAGATATACCGGATTGACTGTTGGGAAGGATGAGTGGGGCGTTGAATGGGTTTACGAGGACGGCATTCAT
Organism: Clostridiales bacterium; assembly: GCA_020859965.1. GTDB lineage: Bacteria > Bacillota > Clostridia > Lachnospirales > Lachnospiraceae > Choladousia. Next base: position 670 of record JAJBVF010000414.1, on the reverse strand, counting down.
GCCTGTATCCCTACCCCCAATAAGTACCTGTTCACTGAGATAGAAGACTGGAAAGATAACATGCATTTTCCGGATCTGGAAGCAATCGACTGGGAAAAACAGGCAGATATTGATGTGCATTCTGATTTTATGGGATTTGTCATGGGATATGGATTGAATCCAAGACAGGATGGGAAGTCTGTTTATGAGGAGGACAAAGCACGCATATGCATGGTGCTTAACGGCATGTTTGAGAGAATGCATGCCTGCATGGGCGTTGAAAATGCGTTGGTAGCGCTCCTGGAGGATCCGGATTCCTGCAAGGAATATTTCCATGCCATGGCAGACTGGAAATGCGCTTACTTCAAGAAAATCGGACAGTATTATGATATGGATATTCTGAATGCTCATGACGATTATGGCAGCAATGACCGGATGTTTATGGCTCCGGAACTCTGGAGAGAACTGATCAAGCCGGAGCTGGCCCGAATGGTTGAAGCATGCCATGAAGCCGGTATGATTTATCAGCATCACAGCTGCGGATATATAGAGCCAATCCTTCCGGATCTTGTTGATATCGGAGTGGATGCGATCGATACACTTCAGGCATGTAATAAAAATCTGCCGGAGCTGAAAAAGAAATACGGGGACAAGATCACCTTCTGCGGAGGCTTTGACAATATGCATGTAC
>JAJBVF010000175.1 GCA_020859965.1 Clostridiales bacterium | reverse complement strand
TATTCGCTCCCAAAAAAAACGCTGCGGTGACCCCCAAATCCACAGCGGACCGGCAGCAGGAGCCTTCGCGGCTATCCGAAGACAAATCTCTGTCCGGGAAAATGTCTTCTTATACGCCTTCCGCTGATACGCCTTCCGCCGATATATCTTCCGCCAATACGTCTTCTGCTGATATGTCTTCTGCTGATATATCTTCCGCAGACGCGGCTCCTTCCCAAAAAACGGCCCACCGCATTCACAGGAAAAAAGAAACGCCGCCGGAAAAACCGGCATCCCGCAGGAAAGACAAACGGCATGGAAAACAGCGCTTTCTTTACCTGCTCCCAGCCGTACCCATCATCCTCCTTTTGCTCTGGATCTTTGCGGGCGGTACCGAAAGCAAATACAAAAATGGCAGCGGTGCTTACATCAATGATGAAACAATTACCGGCAGCATGCTCCGGCAAATTGCCAAAGACAAGGACATCGATTATCTGTCTCTTAACGGCTGCGAGATCAGCGATGAAATGATCCGGAAGATTTCAAAAATGAAATACATTACAGACATTCGGCTGTCTGATTGTACGGGATTCACTTCCCTGGACGCCCTTGCGTCCATGAAAGCGCTCGATACTCTTTCTTATTCACATAATGACAGCGAAACCGAAGACGGGCTTGACGGCGCGGCTCTGTTTTCCGCGGAATTTTCCGGATTGGAGACACTTTCCATCAGCGGCTGGACACTTACTTCCGGATGTGATTTTCTGAAAAGCTTTCCAAATGTGAGCTATCTCTCTCTTCTTAATATGGATGGGATCGGCGCACTATCCGCTCTGGCCGCTTTGCCGGAGCTTAAGTCGCTGCGTCTGTCCTCTTCCGATCTTGGCACAGCAGACCTTAGCGCATTGAATGCATGTGAAAAGCTGGAGAATCTGGAGGCAGAAGAATGCTCTCTTTCTTCGATCGCATGGATGGAAGGGATGACAGGCCTGAAATGGGTTTATTTAAGCGGCAACGAAATACAGACACTGGAACCGCTTAAGAGCTCCACATCCCTGTTTACTCTGGATGCCCAGAACAACCGGCTGCAAAACCTGTCCGGCCTGGAGGAGCATTTCGCCCTGTCATACCTGTATCTTAGCGGAAATGAGCTGAATGATATTTCCGCTCTGGAAAGCTGTACCGGCTTGTTCACCCTGTATCTGAATGACAACCGGCTCACGGATGTCTCTGCCCTTGGGAATCTGAACTCTCTTGTTGCGATCAATCTCAGCGATAATCAGCTGGTCGATGTGAGCGCTCTGACGGCCTGTGAAGCAATCACGCATCTCTATATGAACAATAATCAGATAGAGAGCCTGTCGCTGTGCGAACAGATGATCGACCTGACTTCACTGGAAGCGATGAACAACCAGCTCACAGACCTTTCCGGGCTGGAAAATGTCACTCAGCTTAAGAATGTGCGTCTGTCCGGAAATCAGATCACAGATATCTCCCTTTTGTCGAAGAGCATCTCACATCTGGAGATTGTAATGCTCTCCAATAACCGGATTTCGGATCTCTCGCCGCTGAATGGCTGTTCTTCCCTTTATTCTCTGACTATCTCCAACAATGAGCTGACCACTTTAGACGACCTGTCCGGATGTACCTCGCTCTATTACCTGTCCGCTCATGGGAATCAGATCAACGATATCTCCGGTCTGAGTTCCTGCCGTTCCTTATACTATATCGATCTGGGTGAAAATGAGATCAGCGACCTCTCGCCGCTGGCCTCAACCGGTGTGAGCCGCTGGATCCTGCTGCTTCAGAACAATCAGATCTCTGATATTTCGTGCCTGCCGAAATCGGTACAGTATGTCGGTCTGTCGCTTTACAACAACCCAATCACCGATTTCTCCGCCATCGGCGGCATGTATGCTTCCAACGGCGTGCTGTACGTCTCCTGGGCTTCCGGCTGGGATTATTCGGCGATCGCGGGATCGACCTTCAATATCCGGGACAAAAACCTGGTAGACGTTCCTCTGGATGAGCAGGCAGAGACGGATAATCTGGAAATCGAAGTGAGGGAAAGCTTCACCAGCTATCTGAACTTCCTGACACTGGACGAAGCGGACAGCTCAATCAATGATTTTCGTCTGGAATACGGGCCGGACGAATACACCTCTGAGGCTGAGGAAGGATAAGCCGAAATTAATCTCCATTTCGAACCGTTCGCAGCCGAATAAGTCAAACCGGCAGAATAATGAATGCCCGAAAGGAATCCAAACATATGAGTGATGAAAGAACTGTTTTTATGCAGGCACAGCAGAATACACCCAGACTGTTCGCGCTCTGGGATGGGCAGGTCTGTGAATTCTCCCTTACCGGGACCCAGACACTGGGACGTCCGGGACGAAACAGCCATCCCGACCTGGTCGTACCGGTCGGTTCGGTCTCCCGAAAGCACGGCGAATTTCTTTGCACAGCCTCCGGGTACAGCTACCGAGACCTCAGAAGCAGCAACGGCACCCATCTGAACGGAAAAATGCTGCAGCCAAACGTTCTGAAAGAGCTCCAGGATGGCGATGTGCTCCGTATCCACGGAAAGGAAGATGAACAGAATCAACTGGATGTGTTGCTTGTCTATTCCACGAGTTATACGCAAGGTCTGGAATGGAAACGGATTCTGCTGACCACTGATATTGCGGAAATCCGGATTGGCCGAAGCGAGGCAGCAGGCCGGAAAGACTCCCCTATGCAGAATAGAAATGTTTTTGGCCAGGAAAACGCCCCTTTGCAAGGCAAGAACGTTTATCCCCCGGAGAGTGTCATTTCTTTGCAGAATAAAAGCGTCTCCCGCCATCATGCTTCCTTCTTCCGGGCTTCCGGCGGATGGGCGCTCATCGATCACGATAGCCTGAACGGTGTCCGCGTCAACAATCGCCCCATCCGTCAGCCTGTGTATCTGTCTGCAATGGATACCGTCCGGATTGCCGGTTACCTTTTCTTTTTCACAGGGACTTCTCTTATTTATCAGACCGAAGCCGGATCTTTGATTCCTGCATGGGAATCTGCTCCTACATGTGCGCAGAAACCGGTTGGACACCCACTTCCGGAATCCGTTCCAATGGCCGTTCAAAGAGCCGTATGGGTCCCTCCGCAGGAGGCTGTATCAATATCTGCACAGGAGCCTGCTCCGCAAGATACCTCATACGGGGCGCTCTCCATCTCGATTGAGGAACGGAATGTCTGGCATCGGATGAAGAAAAAAACACTTCTGAAAGATATCCGGCTGGAGATCGCGGCCGGAAGCATGGTGCTGGTGCTTGGCGGCTCCGGCGCGGGAAAAACCACTTTTATGAACGCAGTGATGGGGTATGAACCCGCGGAAGGCCAGATTCGTTACCGCGGTATTGATATCTACGAAGAATATGAGCGGATGAAATACGAGATCGGCTATGTCCCGCAGCAGGATCTGCTGCGGTTGAACGACACTGTTTATGCCACACTTCTGAATGCAGCCAGAATGAAGCTGCCCTCCTCTTTTTCACGCCGGGAGCTTGACGAAGAGGTGCAAAAAACCATGCATGCGCTCGGGCTGGAGCGGGAGCGCACTTCGCTGGTCGGAAAACTCAGCGGCGGTCAGCGCAAACGTCTGAGCATTGCCGTGGAATACATCGGCAATCCCTCACTTTTCTTTCTGGACGAACCGGACTCCGGACTGGACGGAACCATGGCACGGGCGCTGATGGAAAATCTGCGCTCCATCGCTGATGAGGGAAAGATCGTGATCGTCATCTCGCACAGCCCCGACCGGGCGTTTGATCTGTTTGACCAGATTCTCGTACTGGCAAAAAGCGGCAGAGATGATTCCGGTCATCTTGTCTTTTACGGTCCGCCCAAAAAAGCATGTGAATTTTTCGAAACGGACAGCCTGGAAAAAATCGTGAAGCGAATCAACCGCCCCGATGAGGGCGGTGATGGGCGGGCAGATGAATTTATCGAACGATATACCAATGTCTGCGCCAAATGAGCGCAGGGACAGCAAACAGATAAATTTACCAAAAAACGCCATGCAAGCTGTCATGTGAGATAGAGGAAAGGCATCGAAAAACATCTAAAAAATGCAGAAAAGCATCGAAAAAACAATGGAAAAAGAATCGGAAAAACATCAGGAAGGAGTCACAGAACAAATGAAAGAAAAACGAATCGGCAGAATCGGACAGACAAAAGTCTACCTTGGAAAATGTCTCCGCCTGTTTGTCAGCGAAAAACAATGGATCAGCTTTGTATCAACGGCAATTATTATGTTTATCATCTTGCAGGTGACAGATTCAGATATGTTCCGGGATTACTCTTCGACCAAAAACGGCGCCTTTGCCATCATTTGCGCCTGTGTCTGGATCGGTCTGTTTAATTCCATCCGATCCATCTGCAAAGAGCGGGCGATCATCAAACGGGAGCACCGGACCGGACTCCATATTTCATCCTATATTCTGGCGCATGTGCTGTACGAGCTGATGATCTGCGCGGCAGAATCTTTTCTGATCATCCTGTTTGTTGTGATCCGCTACCACACGAACCTGACCTTTGCCGGTCTGCTCTTCCCGATGGTATGCGATCTGTACCTGACCTTTTTTCTGGTAACCTTTGGTTCGGATATGCTGGCCATCCTGATATCCTGAATCGTAAAAAGCGAAAACA
>JAJBVF010000497.1 GCA_020859965.1 Clostridiales bacterium | reverse complement strand
TCGATATAGCATCTTACATCGCAACTAATTTTCTCTCCCGGCGCGACGTGCTGGCCCTGATCTTAATCGGCGTCGTTGTGTTTTTGCTGAGCCTTTATTTTTACCGGGATCGGGAGAGCGGAAGGTTCAAACGCTCCGTCCTTTTCGGAGCGATGGCGGCATATCTGTATCTCATCATCGCCATCACGATTCTGGGGAGGCCGTACGAGGGATCCCCGCAGGCGGAGCTGATCCCTTTGTGGGAGTGGTATAATGTGTTTGCGGGCATCAGCCGGTGGTATTATGTAAAGGAGATCGCGCTTAATATCATCCTTTTTATGCCGCTTGCGTTTTTGGCGGGGCTCGCATGGAAGATCACACCCTGGCGCGCATTTTTATACGGGCTGCTCTTATCGGTCGTGATCGAGCTTATCCAGCTGGCTGCCTGCCGCGGCTATTTTGACTGGGATGACATGCTGCACAATGCGATCGGATGCCTTTTGGGAGTGCTGATCGCGAACGGTATAAGAAAAAGAGTAGAAGCGGGGCAGGATGAGCTGGAGTTTATGTAACGGATCACCCATAAGAGTAACTTAAATTGATGCAAGATAGAAGTTGGAGAATAGGATCATGAAGGACTATCTGGATTCGCATACACATACGCTGGCCAGCGGCCACGCATACAGCACGATAAACGACAATATCGCCGCGGCAAAACGGGCGGGTCTGTCACTCCTTGCCATCACGGAGCACGGCCCGGACATGGACGGCGCCTGCCGGCTGATGTATTTTCAAAACTTAAAGGTCATGCCGCGTGAGTGCGACGGGCTCACGGTGCTTTTCGGCGCGGAGCTTAACATCTTAAACCGGAACGGCGACGTGGACTTATCGGAGGAGACCTGCAGCAGCCTGGATGTCGTGATCGCGAGCATTCATCCTCCCTGCTACTTTGAGGAGGATCCGGACGCGCACTTGGAGGCCTATCTGCATGTGATGGAGAAGCCGTATGTCAACATCATCGGACACCCGGACGACGGGCGCTTTCCGTTAGACTATAAGAAGCTCGTGGAGGCCGCGAAGGAGCATCACAAGCTTTTGGAGGTCAACAGCAGCTCTCTGGCGCCGCATGCATTCCGCATAAATGCGCGGGAGAATTATAAGGAGATGCTGCGCTGGTGCCGGGAGTACGAGGCGGCGGTGGTCGTAAACTCCGACGCGCATGTGGATGTCAGCGTGGGAGACCACAGACTCGCTCTTAAACTGCTCGAGGAGGAGAAGTTCCCGGAGGAGCTTGTCGTTAATTGTGATTTGGAGCAGTATTTTTCTTATATCAATTACAATTAGATTACAATTTAAGCACGTTGGGGCCGGTCGGATCGACCGGTCTTTTTGCGCTTTTTTTCCATAATAAAAGCAACTTCGGCGAAAATATTACAAATATTCTAAGCAAATATGAAAAAAAGAAAAATAAGTAATTGTTGATAAATGTAGACAAGACATGAGATTGTATGTTATTTTAAACTTGTATGATTATGTAATATATATATAATGGGTAAAATATACGTAAAGTGTTTGAACATATTAGATCTCTGAAGCGATAAAAGGAGAGAGCAATAAAGATGAAGCGAAACAGGCGATCCAGAAAGAAAAACAGATTTTATTCCGCGCTGGTGGCAATGCTGATGGTTGTTGCCATGGCAGGGACCACCGTCTCCACGGGGATGGCGGCGGAGATCTCGGGCGATTCGGATGCGGGAGCGCCCACAGCCTATGCGGCGGTGGAGGACACGGCCTCAGTGGCCGACTCCTATGCTTCCTACGCCGGGCTGGAAGAAGGCGCGCAGGGTGACTTAGGCAGATCCGATGCGTATGAATCGGCCGGTGATGCCGTGGAGGAAATGCCTGAAGAGGCCGTGTCGGTGATCGATGAGGATGCGGAAGATGTGGTGTCAGAGATGCAGTCTGCCGGCTCCGACGCCGATATGGAGAGCGGCGCGGAGGCGGACGAGGAGAGCGTCAGCCTGACCGGAATGGGCGACGAGAGCGTTTCCGTGGCGATCGTTTGGGACGATGAGAACGATAAAGACGAGCGCCGTCCGGAGAGCGTCGAAATCCGTCTGATGGTTGATACCGGCGCGCGGGACGCGGACGGAGCTCCGGTGCTTCTCTCCGCGCGGGACGCCGGGGATCAGGAATATACTGCCGTCGTGACGGAAGAAAATGCGGACGGGGACGACTCTGTCTGGAAATACACCTTTACCGACCTGCCGGCAACGACCGCGCAGACGGATCTTAGCGAATCGTCTGACCCGGACGGGGAGGAGTCCGTGGAAGAGGGCGAGTCGATCTCCTACGCGATCGAAGCGGAGGATGTAGTCAATTATGACGCGGAGACCACCGGTGACGCGGCGGAGGGATATATCGTCACGTATGCCAGTGTCGAGGACTATCTGCCGGACGGTGACGGGATCTATGGCCAGGTCGTCTTAAATCCCTCCAACAAATTGCTCAATGTGGGTGCCACCAACGGTGCCAGCCGTCAGACAGTCGGTAGCTTGCGCAGTTACGTTAACGAGGATGGCATGTTGACAATCTACCTGCCCGGCCAGCTGGATGAGTCGCAATATGGAGGGAAAAACTATTCCCTTTTGACCGGTGAAGGAGGAGCTTCGTCCGGTGACGGTGTTTTTTCATTAGGAAAATTTTCGAACAACTACCCCCCTCACATTGCTGGGATGGTACAACATAGCTACCGGGGAATATTATGATGTGCGCGGGATATCCGGCGGTTTGGAGATCACCGTGGATATGAAGGAGGAAAATGTCTTTTACGCGGATTATGACCCCTCCACTTATGATTTCGCAAATTCTTCGAGCAGCAATCTGGCTTCCACGGTCTCCACGAAGGATTTCGTGTCCATGAAGCTGTTTGACTACAACGAAATGTTCAACCTGTACAGCGCGTCGCTCGAGCGGATTGTAGAGGCAACTGGCAGTAGTTACGACTGGGGTGAGAACTGGCATGAAAGCGGGAGCCTGCACGATCAGCCGAACGCGACAGCCGTGACGCACGACGACGAACATGAATTCAACGACGATGCGTTTACCAGCCGCGGAAACGTGATCAGCAGTAGTCTCCTGTTCCGAAACAAGGGAAAAAATTCTATTGCATATATCGCAGAGCCCGCATCATGGAACGGTGGGGATCCCAGTGTGTTGCAGAACGCGACAGGGCTCTGGGGGATCGAAAGCCCCGATTACACGGAAAACAATCTGCTCAACATGCTCTTTAACCCGGATTCCAATGCGCTGGGTGTGACCTATGTCGGGGAGGCGGACTATCTGTTCTCCTATGATGAAGATACCGGCATCTATTCCTACAACTCCGCGAACAACGCGGTGGCCTACAATCAGACTGAGGAGCGCTTCTATGTTTCGAACAGCACAGAGACATTCAAGAACAGCAGCAGCAACACACCCACCGGCGGTGCTGTTTCAATCTTCAGCCCGTTTACGGATTTGAAAGAGAGTAAGACTGGCGCTGACCAAGTCAACTTTTGGTTCGGCATGGACATGACCGTGGACTTTACCCTTCCGGACGCCACCGGCACCGTCGATTCGCGCAACGTGGGGACGGACGGAGAGGATCTGTTCTTTACCATCTCCGCCGACGATGATGTGCTGGTGTTTGTGGATGATGCGCTGGTGCTGGACATGAGCGGCAGTCATGTGGAGACGAAGGTGAATGAGTCAAAAGAGGCACAAACGGATCTGGTCGCCTCTTATGAGGCTACGGGTACGATCGATTTCGCGACCGGGGAATATGCCTGTTATATCGAAGGGAACGAGTCGGCCACGACGAAGAGCGGCACTCTGAGTTTGGATGCCGGCGAGCACACCATAACGGTCTACTATCTGGAGCGCAGCGGCTCGGAATCCAATTTCAGCTCGTCCTTTAACATTCACAACGATTATGTGCCCGTAAACGGAACGGTGGTCTGGGACGATGCGAATGATCAGGACGGCATCCGGCCGGAGAGCGTGACGGTTCATCTGAAAGCGGACGACACCGAGGTGGACAGTGCGACAGTGACGGCCGAGGACGACTGGTCTTTCAACTTCAGCGGTCTGCCGAAGTATGACAATAATTCAAATGAGATTGCGTATACCATCACAGAGGACGCCGTGGAAGGCTATGAGACCGAGATCTCTGGAGATACAGCAAACGGCTTTGTGATCACGAACTCTCATACGCCAAAGAAAACAGAGGTTTCCGGTACGATCACCTGGGCGGACGGCAATAACCAGGACGGCAAACGCCCTAATTATGTAGCGGTGCAGCTGTTCGCGAAAGATGATGGTGGCGGAATCCTGGACACCTGGGATTTTGAGATCCATGCGCCGGAGGATCCCACTTACGATAATGACGGAAACGAGGTCTGGACCTGGACACAGGAGGATCTTGATCATTATTATGATGGCGGAAAAGACGTTAAGTATACAGTGATCTATACCGCGAATCTGGCCGACGGCTATGAGCAGGAGAATCCGAATGATCTGGATACGATCTATTCCTATACACCTGAGACGACCACGATCTCCGGCAGCAAGACCTGGGTAGATAATAACAAGGAACCGTCGGTCCTCCCGGTCCGCATCCCGAATATCCTGGTAAACGGCGCGG
>JAJBVF010000571.1 GCA_020859965.1 Clostridiales bacterium | reverse complement strand
TGAATGCTCTCGCTGTTGACATTGGTGGAAGTTCTCTGAAAATCGGAATCTTTGCAGGCGACCATCTGATCTATGAAAACGAATCAGATAATGATGGTAAAAAGGGTGCAGATCATCTGATCCATCATCTTATTGCTATTATAGAAGAAGCAAAATCCTCCTACCGGATACCCTCTGTCGGGCTTAGTGTATCCGGTCAGATTGATGCCAGAAATGGAAAGGTACTCTTTGGCACAGAAGCAGTCCCCGGTTTCACTGGTACGCCGCTTCGTCAGATTGTGGAAGAAGCGTGCCGGCTCCCGATTTATATGGAAAACGATGCCAACTGTGCCGCTCTCGGCGAAGCAGTGTACGGTGCAGGGAAAGAATATGACAGCTTTCTGTGTCTCACATATGGCACCGGCGTAGGCGGGGGCATTATCATGAACCGCCGGATATGGAATGGGCAGAACGGCTGCGCGGGAGAATTGGGACACATGGTTCTTCACGCAGGCGGTACTCCCTGTGTTTGCGGGCGCTCCGGCTGCTATGAAGCCTACGCCTCTACCACCGCTCTGATCAGCCGCGTCTTTCTGCGAACAGGAATGAAAATGAATGGCAGGGAAATTTTTCAGAAATTTGAGCAGCCGGAGGTTCGGGAAGAAATCGACCTCTGGATCGATGAGATCACGGAAGGCCTCATCTCCCTGCTCCATATTTTTAATCCCGCTGCTGTTCTTCTCGGAGGAGGCATTATGCAGCAGGATTATGTGTTTGAAGAGGTGAAATACCGGACACTCTCCCGGGCATTACCGACATTTAGGGAAACCAGAATTCTCCGGGCTGCTCTTGGCAACCGGGCTGGTATCTATGGCGCTCATCTGCTGGAACGCGCATAACGCTTCTCTGCAAAAGAGTCATCAACAGGCAGACAAGTGACTATTCCAAAAATCCATTTTTATAGAAGGAGTCCACTATGACAACCTCTGATATCATGCTCCATATTACGTCTAATTACTCTAAAATGACAAAGGTTGAAAAAAAAGTGGCAGACTTTGTCCTGTCCTCGCCACAGAAAGCATTAAATGCTACGATCACTGATCTGGCCGGTTACTGCGGCGTCGGAGAAACCAGTGTTTTTCGTTTCTGCAAGACCCTGAATTTCAACGGTTATCAGGAATTCCGGCTTTCTCTTGCTTTGAGCAGCGGAGAAGCTCCGTCTCTCTCCTCCAGTCAGGATCATGTAGATATCAACAACTCTGATTCCAGCCAGGAGGTTGCAGGTAAGGTTCTCTCCGCCTACGAAAGTGCGCTCAAAAAGGCATTGTCTTCTCTGGACTATTCCGCCATTGATAAATCCGTGCAGCTTTTGATGAATGCAGAACACATTTATCTGTTTGGTGTCGGCGGATCCGGTATCTCTGCTCTGGAAATGCATAATAAATTCATCAAGATCATGCCCAATATCACATTTGACATGGATCTACATCAGCAGATTACGAAAGCAAGCCTGTTATCCAGTGGACATGTGGCTGTAATCTTCTGCAACTCAGGTGTTACCAAAGATTCCATCCGGATCGCACGCCTGTGTCATGAGCGTGGTTCACAGGTAATATTTATTACCGGTTTTCTCCGCACCCCCGCAAAAGAATACTGTGATGTCATTCTGCTCTGTGGTGACAACGAAGGGCCTCTTGAAGGCGGCTCCATAACGGCAAAAACATCCCAGATGTTTATGATCGACATTCTGTATGCCGAGATTTACCGTCTCATGGGCGAAGCATCCGTTGTAAATAAAAAGCTCACCTCTGAGGCAATCGCCAATAAAATGCTTTGACAGCTTCAATGTCTTTAAAAACATCCGGAAATATTCCGAAGTATTCCAAAGCGTCGCACGCTAATTCAAAACATTTCGAATCTTTTCGAATCAATAAATCCGGAACTGATGTACCGCCCATTTGATCACACGATATTTCGGCGTCTCCAGTTCCCGCACTGCTTCCTTCAGTTTTTCCCGGATCGGAAGTCCCTGCGGACAATGCTGTTCACAGCGTCCGCAACCAATGCACTGAGACGCACTGGATGTTTCCCTGCGCATCGCGGTGGACTGGATGTATTCCCAGCTGCCGGAGCGGCCGCCTTCCGTATATTTCACATTATAGCAATGAAAAGCTATCGGAATATCCACCCCTTTGGGGCAGGGCATACAATAGCCGCATCCGGTACAGCCAACCTTCATCTTCTGATTAATCACCTGTTTCACCTGTTCAACGAGCTGCCGGTCCTGCTCCGTAAATTCTCCCACAGATGCGCCATCCGCAAGCCGAAGGTTTTCATCCAGCATCTCCATGCTGTTCATACCGGACAGGACGCAGGTCACCTGCGGCTGATCCCAGAGCCACCTGAAAGTCAGCTCCGCCGGCGTCGCAAAACGGCCGGAGTCCCGGATCAGCGTTTCCGCCTCCCGTGGAATACGATTTACCAGACGGCCGCCCCGCAGCGGCTCCATGATAATGACCGGAATCCCCTTTTCCCCGGCATAGGCAAGCCCTTCGCGCCCGGCCTGTGAAAACTCATCCAGATAATTATACTGAATCTGACAAAAATCCCAGTCATACGCATCCAGCAGCCTTTTGAAATTCTCTGTATTTCCATGGTAGGAAAATCCGATGCGGCGAATCTGGCCGGCATCCATTTTTTCCCGGATCCAATCCTTTATCCCAAGATCAACCAGATGCTCCCAGGTCTTTACATCGTTCAGCATGTGCATCAGATAATAATCAATATAATCCGTCCGCAGCCGTTTCAGCTCTTCCTGAAACTTTTTCTCCGCTCCGGCGGCAGAACGGATCAGGTAATGCGGAAGCTTCGTCGCCAGATTGATCTGCGCGCGGCAGCCATTCTTTTCCAGAATCTTCCCGACTGCATCCTCATTGCCCGAATACACATAAGCCGTATCCAGATAATTCACGCCATTTCGGATCGCATGCATCACTTCCTGCTCCGCTTTTTCCAGATCAATCTCATTTCCTTTTTTACTAAAGCGCATACAGCCATATCCTAGGATCGACAATTCATTTCCATCGCGGCCTTTTCTGTATTGCATTTTTCCTGCCTCATTCAATCACTATACTGAATTTTAAATTCCGTATAACACCCTTGTTTGCTAAGCCACCCGGCTTATGCGGTCAATCCCACATAAGCCGGGTGGCTTTTTTAATCGTCCTTTTTATAAAAATCTGATACGTTATATTTTGTGCTTCTCTATCACTGCTGCACATATGCTGCCGCACTCTTACCAGCTTCACGCCCGAGTACTACACACATAGACAGAGAAGAACCCGATGCCGGATAAATCTCCGGGAAGAATTCGCCATTGGCAACTTCACCCGCCGCATACAGTCCAGGGATATCATTACCTTCTGTGTCAACCACTTCTCCGGTAATATTCGTATTCAAACCGCCGAAGGTACCCAAAGTCGCCCTCATGCTCTGGATTGCATAGAACGGTCCATTCTCGTACTTAGTCATACCGGACGTATCTCTTCCGAATTCTTCATCCGTACCGGCATCAATTGCACTGTTGAAGTTCTCCACAGCATCTACAAGACCGTCAAGACCTGCCACTTCTGCCAGTTCTTCAATCGTATCCGCCTTGTAACAGATCCCGGCTTCCACAGCCAGTTCCAGATTTGCTACCGTATCGCTGACATTATTCTCGAGATCGGTAGTCTCATCCGATTCACCCGCAAAGATAAAGTAGAACAAATCACTTCCATCTGCTAACATATCATTATACATAAACGGATAATCTTCCGACTCATCGCAGAAGCGTTCGCCGTTCTCATTGACAATCAGGTTCGGAGTACCGTAAATCGGCGCACCTTCTGAAGTCGTATGTCCGTAAGACGGAGAAGCTACCTTCCAGCCAATAAATCCGCCCTTAAACACGGTATCCGCTCCGATATCCATCGCCATCAGAAGACCATCTCCGGTACTTCCGGTAGAAGATACCGACCATGCGCCTTCTGCGTTTGGAGAATACTCCGCAATCAAATCGGAATTCCAGCCATAGCCGCCAGTCGCTACCACGACTGCCTTCGCGTTCGCAGTCACAGTCGCGCCGTTCTGCTCCGCCATAACGCCAACTACCGCTCCGTCCTCGTCCTGAATCAGGCTGACTGCCGGCGTCTCCAGATAAATTTCCACTCCAAGACTTTCCGCCTTCGCTACCATGGCATCCATCATATTACGTCCGCCTTCCAACGGCATATGCGCTCTGGCAACATCCGCCGTACCTGAATACAGAATCAAACCGTTTTCATAGTCAACCCCCATATCCATAAGCCAGTCAAGAGCGTCATTCACATTCTCAGCCACATAGTCCGTCATTTCTTCATCAATATTGCCTTCTCCACGCTCCACCCAATATTCTTTCAAGGCTTCTACAGTGTCCTCAATACCAGCTGCTTCCTGCAGCTCGGTGCCGCCCGCTACAAGCATTGCACTGGACAGACGGCTTGAACCACCGGTGCGGGCCAGCTTCTCCAGAACAACAACGGATGAACCAGCTTCCGCTGCTTCAATGGCAGCAGACATACCCGCTGCTCCGGAACCGATCACCACTACATCCGCCTCAATTGTGAAGTCTTCCGTTACCGTCTCTTCAACCGGCACCTGCTCCAATGCACTTACATCCG
>JAJBVF010000424.1 GCA_020859965.1 Clostridiales bacterium | reverse complement strand
CGCCGTGATCTTTGGCTAAGCCTCAGCCACGGACTTTTGCACATGAGCCAAAAGATGGCATGGAAGTACAGAGAGTTCGAGTTGATGAAACAACATGAAATGGATCAGTTACGTATGACTTTGTATACCAACATCAGTCATGATTTACGTACACCCATTTCCTTAATCCTTTCTCCTTTGGGAGTATTGTTGAAGTCTCAATCCTATCCTGAAATTAAAGAAGATTTAGAACTTATTTATCGGAATGCCTGTCAACTTAACGATGAAGTAGATCAATTGTTAGATTTGCGTCGTATAGAATGTCAGCAAGCAAAACTCTCATTGACCTATGGGGATTTTGCGCAATATCTACGTGAAATTGTCGTATCTTTTGAAAAAATCATTCTTAATCATGGACTTTCCTTAGAAGTTCATATCCCTCAATATAAGATTAATTTTGAATTTGATGGGAACAAGATGAGTAGAATAATCTCTAATATCCTATCCAACGCAATAAAGTACAATACCCCAAATGGAAAAATAAAGGTGAGTTTAGAGTACATTCAAGAAAATGGGGAGGAAAACGCTTTAATCAAAGTGGCGGATACTGGAATCGGAATTGATGAATGTAACCGAATGACCATATTTGAACGCTTTTATCGAGAAGAAAAAAGCCTCCATACCAAACAAGGTTCAGGTATCGGGTTGCATATAGCTAAACAATATGTAGAATTACATGGAGGCAGTATATCTGTAGAGCCGAATAAACCTCAAGGCTCTGTATTCCTTATATCTTTACCAATGCATCACCAAGACCCTTCTGGACAATTAGAAGAAGATGAAGAATTGGACGCTTACGGAGAGGAATTCTTCAATTCAGAAAAAACCTCCATAATGGTTGTTGAGGACAATGAGGACTTTCGTAAATTCTTGGTGAAGTGTTTAATGCCATATTATACCGTTTATGAAGCCACAAATGGTAATATGGCTTGGGATTTGTTGCGCCGAAAGCCCGTGCAATTGGTGGTGAGTGATGTAATGATGCCAAAGGTGAGTGGTATTGAATTATGTGAAAAAATGAAAAATGATGTCCATTTTTCACATATTCCTGTGATTCTGCTTTCCGCTCTTCAATCTGAGCAACATGTGAAAGATGGACTGAAATCAGGAGCTTTTGATTATGTATCAAAACCTGTGGACATAGATTTCTTTTTATTACGAGTTAAAAAAGCTTTGGCTTTTGTTAAAGACTTACGAGAAAAGTTAAGTCAGTCTATTAGTCCCACTGAGGTTAACTCATTGGAGATAGAGTCTATCGACAAGAAATTTCTCACACGCACTATAGGCCTGATTCAAGATAACATTTCAAATCTTGACTATTCTGTCGAACAGTTGAGTCAAGATTTGGCAATTAGCCGAAGCGGATTCTATAAGAAAATGCTTCTGCTGGCCGGTAAGACTCCGGTGATTTATATTCGGGACTATAAGATGCAAAAAGCGTTGGAATTTCTTGCCTCGGGTGAATTCTCAATTTCAGAAGTAGCCTACAAAGTAGGTTATGTGCCCAAGCAATTTACTAGAGTATTCAAAGAAGTCTATGGGTCTACCCCGAGTGATTATTTGAAAAAGGCCAATGCGGAGGCTGTAGAGGCAACCGTTGATTAAGCCGCTCTATAGCGCCTCAATGTCTTTAGTCTAATGTCGCATTTGAGATAAAATTATCAATATGGTGTTTGCCTCGGCGGTAGCAGAGGAAGGTGAGGGTGGAGTAGGCGACGATTTGGATGAGGAGGCCTTTGAGTTCGGGGACGACGTGGGACAGGGAGTCACCCAAGGTGACGATGCGCTCATATCCGTTCATGCCAAAGGTGGAGGGAAAGAGGCAGGAAACCCAGCGCCAAAATTCCGGCATATTGCTGCCGGGCCACGACAAGCCAGACAGGAACAGCATAGGCACAGACAGGAACACGAATAACAATATGCAATCCTCCCTACGATACACCAGCATCGACAGCGCCATGCCCATGAATATGCAAGCCAGGATATAGATTGCGGCAAATACCATATATGTGCCATAATCGCCCAAGCGCGGCAAACGGAATCCTGGCGTCACCACAGTGTAAAGGTACACGGCTATCACGATATAGAGCAACAGATAGGGTAAAGCCTTGCCCAATATTACCATCCATGTGGGGCGTCCGCTCGCAGCGGGGCTGAGGATGGCTCCGCCATTCTTCTCGCGAGTATTGCCCATAGCCATGCCAATGCCGAGAAAGAGCGTCTGCTGTATAATCAGCATCAACACTGGCGGTATCAAAAATGCCGCAAATCCGCTCTGCGGATTAAACAGCGCCACATAATCATAGGTGATAGGCGTGCGATTTATCTCATCTTGCCGATCAGTGGTGCCATGGACATACCCTTGGATTTTGATGTCTTTGTTCATATCAAGACTCACATTGGTAGCCGTGAGCAAGAGCGCCTTGTAGTAGAGCATCGAGCTCATTGAGCAGTATAGCCCGATATGCCCTTGGCGACTGCGAACCAAATCGGAGGTAAGGTCTGACGGGAAGCGCAATATCCCATAGGCCTCGCCTCGGCGCATCAGTTCTTGAGCCTGCTCCATCGATGGCACGGTGGCAACCACCTTGACATCAGGCGATGCATCAAGCTTGCGAGTAAATTCGCGGCTTAGCGAACTGTGGCTGTCATCAACCACCACGCATGGCACCTCGCGCACTACCTCGTTGGTGTACACCCATGAATAGAGGAGAGGATACACCAACGGAACAAACAATATGAAAATCAATATTCCCTTGTCGGTGACCAGAGCCTTAATCTCGCTCCAAGCCACCTCACATATATCACGTATATTTTTCATTATTCACTTTTCATTTTTCATTCAATGTACTTTGCTTTCAGAAAGATATATCGATAGCGCCATAGCACGGGGATAGGGAGCAACACATACAGCAGCATGGCTGTCACCGAGCGCCATACATAGAAAATAGAATTGCCATCCAGCGCCTGATTGACATATATCAGATAATACTGCCTTAGCGGAAAAAACCATGAGAAACCCTGCAGGAATCCATGCATCGCCGGCACAGGATAAGTGAATCCGGCCAACGAAAACGCCAAGATGCCCCATAGCGAACACAGGCACATCGACAGTCTGAGCTTTCCAGCAAACACCCCAAAGAGAAACACCCCGAAGGCCTGGGCAGCCAATACCGTAATGAATCCAAGGAGCATCATCCTGACAATCCCCACATTGCACGGAAATCCCAAGAAGCGGTAGAATACCACATCAAAAAGCATAAACATCAATGTGAAAATCGCAGTCTGCGGCAGCAATTTGCCTGCCAGCGCCACAGTCGATGAGTTGCCAGCCAAGGCATAGAGCTCGCGCTGAGTGCCGCGTTTCCACTCATATCCAATGGCATAGGTGGCGCAAAGCATAATCAGCAGTATCAATATGCCCGGCAGGATAATATTGTTGAGATACACCGAATAGTTGAGATAAGGATTGCCCAACGGGTGCGTCTCAATCACCAATGGCTGAATCACAGCCATGGCTTGATCCTCGGTCAAGCCCTTGGCGTAGAGGGTCTCGCGAGTGAGGGCCAATCCGGCCAATTCGCAAGCATAGCGCGAATCCTTCATCAGCATAGTGCCGGGTAGGAAATACGCTTCGTTGGTGTAGAACGACAGTCGCGGCTGACGATTGGCCAGAGCATCCTCGGTCAGTCCCTTGGGGATGTAAAAGAACGAGTATATCTCGCCCCTCTGCATAGCCTCCCTTGCATCGGAGAAATTTGAGTAGCGGTGGGTAAAGTTGGTCTCTTGCATCGAGTTGAGGGTGCGCACCACAATGCGCGTAATGTGGGTATCGTCCTCATCGACCAGTCCAGCTGGCAGCTTGGTAGGGAGCCCAGTGCCCATCAGCGAAGTGAAAAACACCAAGCATACCAGCGGGGCGATGAGCATCGTAAACAAAAAGAGAGGGCGCCGATTGTAGTTCTTAATCTCCCGATGCGCAATCTGCCACAATCGGCGTGGAAGCGATTGGCGGTCCATAGTCATTCATTTCTGACGATTACGGCCGACATGCCGCTCCTTACTCCCTCCAAATCTTTCTCATCGATGGGATAGGCTTGCATCTCGATGGTCTTCAGATCGTACCCATCGAGGGCCTTGGTGGCTTTCCATACGGCAAAGCTCCCCACATCCTTCATCAGCGTAATCTGCGCCTTGACCGTGCGGTCAATGGCCGGCACATACACGTTGACATCTGTGCCGACACTGAGGCCCGGCAGCAAGTCCTCGCGCACATTAAATGTGAACCAAGCCTCATGCGGCACAGCCACATTCATAATGGGCGCACCGGCCCCCACGAGTTCTCCCCGCTCCGGGAATATCTCAGTCACCTGGCCGCTCACTGGCGACAGCACCACAGTCTCGTCAAGATAGGTGTTGATTTCGTCAACCGCTCCCTGTGCGCGCAGGGTCTGGGCTGCGGCGGCAGCCTTGTCCTCGATGCGAGCGCCATTCTGGGCCATTTCGTATTGAGAGCGAGCGGCTCGTTCGGTTGCCACCATCGAGTCATACTGGGCGCGAGCCTCATCGAGTTTCTGTTCGGGCAGTACGCCTTGGTCAAATAGGCGCTGCACTCTGGCGTAAGTCTTCTCAGCCACCTCCTTTCCGGCTATGGCT
>JAJBVF010000541.1 GCA_020859965.1 Clostridiales bacterium | reverse complement strand
CTGATTAATAAAGTAACGGTCGTGAGAAACATAAAGAACCGTGCCCGTATAATTCCGCAGCGCTTCTTCCAGAATTTCCTTCGAAGTAATGTCCAGATGATTGGTCGGTTCATCGAGAATCAGAAAATTGGCTCCGGAAAGCATCAGCCTGGCCAGTGCCAGACGTCCACGCTCCCCGCCGCTCAGTTCTCCAACACGCTTATAGACGTCATCCCCGGTAAACAAAAAAGAAGCCAGCACATTGCGAATCTCCGTATTCGACATATCCGGATATACATCCGAAATCTCTTCAAACAGTGTCTTTTCCATATGCAAAAGCTGGTGTTCCTGATCATAATATCCGATCTGCACGCGGCTGCCCAGAGTGAACGTTCCTGCGTCTGCCTTCTCCAGACCGTTTAAAATTTTCAGGATCGTTGTCTTTCCGGTACCATTGTCGCCAATAATTGCTACCTTCTCCTGACGTCGTATCACAAAATCCAGATCTGAGAACAAAGAATTGCCCGGCCAGGATTTCGAAAGCCCCTGCACTGTAAGAACATCGTTCCCGCTGGTCATTCGGGGGGAGAAACGCAGATGCATGTCTGCTTTTAACTCAAATGGTTTTTCCAGAATCTCCGTTTTCTCCAGCATTTTCTCGCGGCTCTCCGCACGGCGGATGGATTTTTCGCGGTTAAAGGATTTCAGTTTGGCTATCACAGCCTCCTGACGTCTGATTTCCTGCTGCTGATTCAGATAAGCCTTCCACTGTGTCTCCCGCAGCTGCGCTTTTTTCTGCGCATAAGCGCTGTAATTTCCACTGAAGGTCATCACATGCCCATTGTCCAGCTCTATGATTTTCGTGACAACACGATTCAGAAAATAGCGGTCATGAGCAACGGTCAGAACCGCTTTCGAATAATTCAGGAGATAATTTTCCAGCCAGGCTATTGAATTCAGATCCAGATGATTGATCGGTTCATCAAGAAGCAGCAGATCCGGCTCACTCAACAGCAGGCGGCCAAGCGCTACCCGGGTCTTCTGTCCGCCGGAAAGTGTGCAGATCTGCTTATCGAATTCCTCCTCTGTAAAGCCGAGCCCTTTCAATACCCCTGTCACTTCGCTCTGGATCGCATAACCATTCCGATTTTCGAATTCCGTAGAAACACGGTTATAACGTTCCATAAGTGTTTCCATAGATACCGCAGGCTGACCGGAAGCCTCAAGCTGCGCATTTTCCTGCGATAAATGCCGCATTCTGCTCTCCATCTCCCGGAGGCTCTGCTCCATCTGCAGCAGATCTCGCTTTACTTCCAGCAGCTCCGCGTAGATGGACGCTGTGCTGTTTACATCCTGATGTTGTTCCAGATATCCAAGGGTTTTGTCTTTTGAAAGGGTCACCACTCCCTGATCCGGTTCTGTCTCTCCCGCAATCATCCGCAGAATCGTCGTTTTTCCTGCTCCGTTGATGCCGACGATAGCGGCCTTTTCATGGTCTTCTAAATGAAAGGACGCATTGGACACAATCTCATCCGTGCCAAATGACTTTGATAGGTTCTGACATGAAAGTATCATATTTGTATGCTTCCTTTTGTAGTTTCTTCTCTTTTTATTCTTCTGTACTTACGAACTGGCTGCCCACATATCCGATCACGCCATTGATCTTTACCCTGCTCCAGCCGCCAAGGTCTTCCAGAAGCTCAAGCTCTGTACCGGCATCATAGGAGCAGATTGTCGTGTCATTTCCATCCTCATCCTCATAGCTCGCGGCACTCCGGAAATTGCAGGCAGAATTCAACGTACCATATATACCAGTGGATTCCTCACCTGCCAGATCTGTCTCTTCTTCCGTCACATCCTGTCCTTCGATCACCAGAATATCTTCAGTTGAAAGCGCATCAGTGGAAGGATCCACTGTCTGCAGCTCCATTTCAGTTTCCGTCTCTTTTTGTTCGATATCAGACTCCGCTTCCGTCTGAACTTCCGTTTCCGTCTGAACTTCCTCTTCCAGAGCTTCCGTATGTGCCTCTGTGTCTTCTACCACAACCACTGACGCATCATCCTCAATCTCTCTCGTCGAGCTTTGATAAATGCGAAAAGCAAGCAGGCCCAAAATGATCAGAAGAACGATTGCCAGCACCAGAAGAAAATACCTGATAAAGGTTAAAATGCCATCATTGTGTTCCTTCATATTCACTCCTTCTATTGATTCCCGCTAAAATCCACCCTGACAGTCAGGATCATACAACATTACCAGAAAGCTTCGATGGCTTTTTTGGAGCCATAAGCGTACCAGACGCAGAATACAAGAAACAATACCATCGTAGTCATATAAACATATACATTATAGATATTCATTACATCCTGAACCAAGCCGACAATACCGCAAATCGTCGCTACGATACCAAAAGCAAGCTGCTTTACGCCGATCGCCTTTATAAATCCTTTGGTATCTTTACATTTCCCGATCTGAATATCTTTCGGCAAAAGCATATTCTGACGAAGCTCCCCGGTACGCACCATAAGTATATACTGAACCACTGTGTAAATTCCGCATCCGATCACAAATAAATCGATAAGCGTATAAAAAGAACCATCCGTCACTGTATTGTCTCCTTTCTGAGTCTTTCCAACAGGAAAAGCAAAGCGTTCTCTATCTGGCAAGGAAGTGTTTCACTGCCTGCTCCATCTCATCCTTTCCGATAACAGTATCATGAAGCACCGGGGCATTTCGGATTTCCTCAATTGCACGCGGAATTTGCGTCCCGGCTATCCGGTGCAGCTCATCAATCAGTTCAAAATCCCCCATGGAATGATATTTTTCATCAATAGCGGACATCACACTCCGTGCGAACTTATACGGGCTTGCGGTAGAAGCAATAACAGCCGGTACATTCCCGCAGGTTTCGGAAAAGTCCTTATGATAAACACTGGAAGCCACCGCCGTATGGGTATCAAGCACATACCCGTACTGTTCATAGACTCGCCTGATCTCAGCAAATGTCTCTTCTTCTGTCGCATATCCTCCGGAAAAATCCTGCATTGCATCACGCATTGATTCCGGCACTGTATAGCGTCCAGCAGTCGAAAGCTCCTGCATCAGCTTTGCGTTCATCCTGGCATCCCCGCCGCAGGCATGATAGAGCAGGCGTTCCAGATTGCTGGAAATCAGAATATCCATGGATGGCGAAGACGTCAGCACAAACGGACGATTCCGATCATATGCACCTGTCTGAAAGAAATCATAAAGTACCTTATTTTCATTCGAAGCACAGATCAGTCTGCCAACCGGAATCCCAATCTTTTTCGCATAAAAAGCAGCAAGGATGTTGCCAAAATTTCCGGTAGGCACCACTACATTCATCGGATCGCCGGCTGTAATCCTGCCCGCCTTCAACAGGCAGCCATACGCGTATGCGTAATAAACAATCTGAGGCACCAGCCGCCCGATATTGATTGAATTCGCGGAGGAAAAGCAAAAGCCTTCCTGCGTCAGCTCCTCTTCCAGCTGTTTATCTGAAAACAGTCGCTTCACTCCGGACTGCGCATCATCAAAATTGCCCCGAATACCGATCACGCAGGTATTAGCGCCCTTCTGTGTCACCATCTGTTTTTCCTGGATTGCGCTCACACCATTCTTCGGATAAAACACAATGATCCTGGTGCCAGGGACATCCGCAAAACCGGCAAGAGCCGCTTTTCCGGTATCGCCGGAAGTAGCCGTGAGGATCACGATCTCGCGGGTCTCATGGTTTTTCTTCGCAGCAGTCGTCATCAGGTATGGCAAAATAGACAAGGCCATATCCTTAAACGCAATCGTAGCGCCATGAAACAGTTCCAGATAATACGCATCCCCCGCTTCACGAAGCGGCGCGATCTCTTTTGTATCGAATTTATCATCATAGGCCTGACCGATGCAATATTTCAGTTCTTCTTCTGTGTAATCAGTCAGGAACAGCTTCATCACCTCATAGGCTGTCTCCTGATAAGATATTCCTGCGAGTGAATCCAAAGAAATAGCCAGCTTCGGAAAATGCTCCGGTACAAAAAGCCCTCCGTCATCAGCAAGACCTTTCAGAACTGCCTGTGAAGCCGTCACCTGCTTTTCGGCATTTCTCGTACTGCTGTACATCAAATTCATAATCTTATCATCCTTTTCTCTTTTTATAATTATAATAGCAAGCGACTTCAGCCGTTTTACTTTGCGCCAGACGCGAAGCTGCACATGCAGCCATTCCCCGCGCGTCTGTGTGCATCATCTGATAGTGAATGACAAAAGGATTCTATCGTTCACTTTAGTTGTTCAGAACAGCCGCCTTCGTGTATCATACCACATGAAAAAAACTGTTGCAATGAAAAATGCAACAGCTTTTCCTGAATCAGCTTACATAATCCTGAAAGGTGTAAAAGTCGTGTCCGCCATATTCAAACAGCCAGGCCAGACTCGAATCGAACCAGCTGAGATTCGAGGTATCGGCATCGCCACGCGCCACGAAATAAAGTGCACCCTGGGAATAGTCTTCACCGGCAAGCACACGGTCTACAGCTTCGATCGTAGACTCTGTCACTGTGCAGGAATAGATTCTCCCGTCCGTTGTCGGCTGAAACTGAGAGTCCTGCCATACGACGTCATAAATCGTATCCGGGAAATGAGAATCCTTCGTGCGGTTCAGTACAACACCGGCCACCATGATTTTACTCGTAAACTCTCCGCCGGTAGCTAAT
>JAJBVF010000291.1 GCA_020859965.1 Clostridiales bacterium | reverse complement strand
AATTTTCGCAAAAATCCCCGGTGCCTATCATACTCTGCATAAAATTTATAAAATTTCTGTATAATATTCATTAAACGTTGACAGAATTATTTTACGGTGCTAAAATAACAAAAGTGACAAGGGCGTCAGCTTTAGTTAGCTGCGCTTTTTTTCATAACAAAATTTCATAAAAGAAAAGGAGAATTGCAATGATGAAAAGAAAATTATCTTTCATTCTCGCGGCAGCAATGCTTGCAGGATGTATGACAGTTCCTGTAATGGCTGATGAAGCTGAGGATTCTAAAGTATGGGTCGTAGCGACCGACACTGTATTCAAACCGTTTGAGTATACAGATGACAATGGCGATTTTGTCGGCATCGATGTTGATATTCTTGCTGCTGTCGCAGAAGATCAGGGATTTGAGTATGAGCTGAATTCTCTTGGCTGGGATTCCGCGATCGCTGCATGCCAGTCCGGACAGGCGGATGGTATGATCGCAGGCGCTTCCATCACCGATGAGCGCAAGGAAAGCGGCTGGATGTTCTCCGATGGATATTACAACGCGACACAGTCCATGACAGTTGCATCCGATTCTGAGATTGCAGGATTTGAGGATCTGGATGGTCTGACTGTTGGTGTGAAGACCGGTACACAGGGTGCTTCCTATGCAGAGAGCCTTCAGGATGAATATGGTTTTGAGATTACCTATTATGAGGATTCACCGACTATGTATCAGGCAGTTCTCGGCGGACAGGTAGTAGCCTGCTTCGAGGACACCCCGATCATGGCAGCTTCTATTCAGGACGGCGATCTTGCTCTGACGATCCTGTATGACACTGAAAATGAAGGTTCCCCGTATGGCTTCGCGATCTTCTCAGAGGACAGCCAGGAGCTTCTTGACATGTTCAACGCCGGTCTTGCAAATATCGTAGAAAACGGTACATATGCAGAAATCGTTGCAACCTATCTTGGCGAAGACGCTGCAGCTACGGCTGAAGCTGCTATGCTGGGCAACGCTGAGGTAGAGACTGAAGTTGAGACTGAGGCTGCTGAGACTGAGGCAGTTACAGAGTAAGCCTGTCAGTGGAATTCATCCTGCATGTTACAGATGCAACTGTAAATGTACTGAACAGTTACGAAAGCTGCCGTCAGGTCCGTCCGGGATTTGGCGGCAGTTTTTTTCAAAAAACCGACTGTCCGCCTTTGCGGGCAGCATTATAGTCTGAAAGGAGTTTTTCATGGTTCGAATTATTACCCAATACGGTCAGCTTCTTTTAAGAGCCATGGGGCAGACTGTCCTGCTCGCTTTGTGCGGCTTGTTTTTTGCCTGCATTCTCGGTATTATCTTCGGGATCCTCGCCGTGGTGAAAAACAAAGTCTGCTATGCCGTCTCCCGCGTCTTTGTTGACGTGATCCGGGGTATCCCCATGATTGTTCTTGCTTACTTTGTCTATTTTGGTGTCCCATATGCCATGAAAAATCTGCTCGGAATCCCCTTTACGTTGTCTGCTCTGCAGGCCGGTACGATCTGTCTGGCACTGAATTGCGGCGCCTATATGGCGGAGATCATCCGCGCCGGTATCCAGTCTGTGGATAAAGGGCAGATGGAAGCGGCACGAAGCCTGGGACTTCCCTGGTGGCGCTCCATGTACCGCGTCGTAATGCCGCAGGCGATCCGCACGATGATCCCGAGCATCATCAATCAGTTCATCATCACGCTCAAGGACACATCGATCCTGTCCGTCATTGGTTTCCCGGAACTGGTAAATACCGCGAAAAACGTGGTGGCAAACACCTTTATGTCTTTCCAGACCTGGGGTATCGTCGCTATTATGTATCTGATCGTGATCGAACTTCTGACCATCGCGTCAAGAGTGCTGGAGAGGAGGCTGAACGTTGGAAAAGAGTAAAAAGGTCAAAATCCATGTATCTCATCTGAAAAAGAATTTCAAAAAGCTGGAGGTTCTGAAGGATATCTCCACAGACGTACACGAAGGTGAGGTCGTCGTTGTGATCGGGCCTTCCGGCAGTGGAAAATCTACTTTCCTGCGCTGCCTGAACAATCTCGAGGACATCACGGGCGGTGAAGTCGTCATCGACGGCAAGGATCTGACGGATAAAAAGACGAATATCAATAAAGTACGGGAAAACATCGGCATGGTGTTCCAGCATTTCAATCTTTTCCCGCATATGGATGTCATGCGGAACCTGATGCTTGCTCCGGTTGACCTGAAAAAAGCGACAAAAGAAGAAGCTCAGGAACGCGCCATGCAAATGTTGAAAAAGGTTGGTATGGAAGACAAGGCGGACGCCTATCCGAACCAGCTCTCCGGCGGTCAGAAGCAGCGTGTCGCCATCGCGCGCGCCCTGTGTATGGAGCCGGATATCATGCTGTTTGACGAGCCGACCAGTGCACTCGATCCGGAGATGGTCGGCGAAGTGCTGCAGGTCATGAAGCAACTCGCAGCGGACGGTATGACCATGGTGATCGTCACCCATGAGATGGGATTTGCCCGCGAGGTAGCAGACCGTGTCCTCTTCATGGACGGCGGCTACATCGTAGAAGAAGGCACTCCGCAGGAGGTTCTGCTGAATCCGAAAGAGCCACGCACAATCGATTTCCTGAATAAAGTGCTGTAAAATACATTGAAAAAACAAATAGCAGCCAAATAATGACAGCAAAAAAGGAACTGCACCCACAGAATATCTGTGACGGCAAGTTCCTTCTTTTTTCTTTTTTCAATTTATTCCTTTGTCCGGTAATGAATCACAGTCCGCGTTTCTTTTCATGCAGGTTTCTATTACCTGTCGCCATACTTCCTTTTCCCAACTGAGAAACACAGATCACAATAACGTCTGCGAAACAGACGCCGTATTATCACTCGTAATATTCTTCTTTGTCCTGCCGTGAGCTGTGGACCGTGTCCGCTCTTCGCCGTCGTTTACGGCCGTACCGGATACTTTCACAAGCTTCTCTTTCACATTTTTATTTACCCGTACTGCCATGGTACGTGCTGCATCCGCGTCAGCTTCCGAAAAACCATTCAGGCTGGCCTTCCGGCATTCTTCCATCGCATGGTCAATTTCTTCCACATATTCCTTTGATTTTTCCAGAAGCACGACCGAAATACGCCCTTCTGTGTCCGCTTCATAGTCGATCAGTTTTTCCTTTTTCAATCGCTGAAGCGCCCGATATGCTTTCTGGCCGGTGATACCAGCCAGTTCTGCAATCTCCTTCCGGCTTTCAAACTGCTGCACACCCTCAAAGAGCAGAAGCAGCAGCGCTTCGTCCAGTGAAATCTTTTTCAGAGTCGCGGAAAGCCCCAGATAATACTCCAGAAGCTTGCGAAAATAATACAGGTTCGTCAGTATCCCGTCCGTATCTGCGACCGCAGCTTTCGCCACCCGGATCCGCTCTTCCCCCAGCTTTGCGCTTCCAGGCGCAATCGAAGGCATCACCAGTCCGTCCATAGCCGTACTGATCAGAAACATGCGTACCTTCTGCTTTACTTCACTGTAATTTTCTTCATAAAGATCGCGGTAAAACGCATTGTAATAATCGAACACCGTAATCTTCATTTTAACAGTATTACTGATGCTGACCCCCTGTGAGACAAGACTGTCCTTGCGTTTTACATAATAATAAACCGGAGCCTGAATCGCGTAAAAGGTCTCCGCATAGCGGATGTATTCCAGATTGAAGAGAAAATCCTCGCACCAGTCTATTTCCACATCCATCCGGATCTGCTGCTCCTCGATGATTGACCGCCGGAACAGCTTGTTCCAAAGCACACCATAATAATAGTCGGCCGGATTCTCGATCATATAGGAAGCAAACTCCATGCGGTCCATCACATGTTCCGCATCGATATCGCCTTTCTGCGAAAGACGCTTCCCATTCACACGGTAAAAATCCGCGATCACAAGATCGCAGTCCTTTTCCATTGCCGTGCGCACCAGAAGCTTCGTCGAGTCCGGCGTAATAAAATCATCACTGTCCGCAAACTGCACATATTCTCCGCGGGCAATGTCCAGGCCATGATTCCTGCTCGCGGACACACCCGCGTTCTTTTGATGAATCGCCCGTATCCGTTCATCCTTCTGTGCGTAATCATCCAGTAATGCCGCCGTACCGTCACTGCTCCCGTCGTCGATCACAATGATCTCCAGATTCTGATATTCCTGATTCAAAATGCTGTCTATGCAGCGTCCAAGATAATCCTCCGCATTGTAAGCGGGGATAATGATGCTCACCAATGGTTCCACAGTCTGCCTCCTAAAATTCCGTATTCCGTATCAAAATCTCAAATACACTGCATTTCGTCAGGATTCCCTTAGATATAAGAGTAAACATTTCCCGGATTTCTGTCAATGAATCCTTTCTAAAAAAACAATTAAAAATGACAGGCACCATCTGGCAGCAGCCGGAAAAATACCTCTCGCAGCCCTGCGCCCATAGAAAAGTTCCGGAATGAACGCGTCGACGTCGATATCACGCTCATCCCTGCACACCCATAGAAAACGGACAGGAAGTCTCCTCTCCTGTCCGTTCCCGGTTCTGCCGCAGCATTGTTTTTCATTGTTATTTTACTGTTTTTTCATTGCTTTTTTCTGTCTTATTATTGCTTTTCGTCTGTTCCTGCAGCGTTCCTTTATTTACTGTTGTTTGCCCTTGCCGCTTACCGTTTTTTCGGTCCCATCGTTTTGCTCTTCGGATTAGCCTCCCAGAGTGCGTCCGCCGTTTCTTTCCAGG
>JAJBVF010000479.1 GCA_020859965.1 Clostridiales bacterium | reverse complement strand
CAAACTTTAAAGCAAACCCATCAACGGGAGTGTTGACCGCACCGACATTCAGCGTCGCACTGTCCGGTAACGCTTCAACCGCGACAAAGCTCGCGACCGCACGGTCATTGCAGACGAACCTCGAAAGCACATCGGCGGTGAGCTTTGACGGTTCCGCGGCGGTCACTCCGGGTGTTACGGGTGTGCTTCCGACGGCGAACGGCGGCACGGGCAACACAAGCGGACAGGCGGCGAGCGTGGCAAACTCACTGACATTGACGCTTAACGGGAGCAGTACAAACAGCAGCTATAACGGCGCGGCGGCACGGTCAAAGTCGTGGTACGCGCCGACTGCGGCGGGTTCTGCAGGACAGATATTGACCTCGAACGGCTCCGGCGCGCCGAGCTGGGCAACACCGAGAAATTTCGCGACCTATGTTGTAGCGGCAAGCGACAGCGTAAACGCGGCGGGTGCGGATTACGTCTGTGACGGCGCGGAGGACAATGTTCAAATTCAGTCGGCAATTAACGCGCTTACCGATACGGGCGGCAAAATTATTCTGCTTGAGGGAACGTACAACATTTCGCCCGTGATTACACTGTCTCAGGGCAAGGCGGCATCCGTAATCATAGAGGGCATGAGCCACTCGGCGTTTCTCGGCGAGGACAAGGGCACAATTATCAATATCGAAAGCGGTCTTGAGGAGTGCTTCTACTCCAACGGCGGATTCTGCCATATCACGTTCCGCAATCTCACGTTCACCGGTGAAACCTCGCACGGTATTATCCGCCTTGCGACCTACAGCATAGCGACATTTGACAGCTGTGCCGCCAACCTCACGGTCACGGGAACCGAAGCGACGGCGATTGTCGAGGGCAGCTCACAGAATCTGCTGTACTCCACAACATACAACGCGTCAGGCGCTTCAATCGTGTATCTTATCGGCGCTAACTATTTCCGTCTTACGTACAGCAACGACACCGAAATATGCGGCGCGGCGTTTAGGTCTTGCGTAGTGTTTGGCGGCGGGTGCTATATGTATATCACCGTGAACGGCTCACACCAAAACTCGATATTCTACGACTGCAAGGGCGATTTCGGAAACAGCGTCGTCTACGGCGCGGACATTATCTGCTCAACGCAGTCGCTGAACATTCACGACTGCTATTTGAGCTGGAAATGTCCAACGTCGCATATCCTGTACACCTACGGCTCGTTCTGTAATAACCGCATATCAATCGGGAGCGGCACCAGAAATACAAGCGGAGTGGTTCGTATGTCTGCGGTGCAGATTAACGGGAACAAGATAAGCTGCGCGGATGTGGCATATGCGATGAGTGTATACGCGCGGACATTTAACGGCAATGTGATGTACAACAGCTCAAGCTATCTGCCGGTGCTTACAAACGGGTATATGTCCGTAACCGGCAACGTATGGCGGTACGCGCCGAAAATCTCGGCGGCAACCTCGGTTGAAAGCGGGAACGTGGAAGACAACGATTTGAGCGTTGCACTGCTAAACTAACACAAATAGGAGGGCAAATAAATGGACTTGGAACGATTTTATGTTGAGAATAATACAATACAGTTATGGGACGTAAAAATCACAGAGCGTAATCACGCGCTGAGCTATCTTGACGAGGACTCGGATGAGGATAATTATCAGGATGTTTACAAGTATTACAAGGCTGAGGATGTTGACGGCTATCTGGAACAGTATGTCGCAAAGCATAAGCTCTTGGAGGTAGTCGCGACCGAGGAATACGACAACAGCGAATACGAGTGGATGGCGGGCATTGAACTCAGAACCGACGACCCTAATACGGAGATTCGGAAAATTTATTCATACGGCAGTGTCGAGGCATACGAAGCGAGCCTTGAGGAAGCGGCGGACACATATATGACGGACTTGGACTATAGGCTGTCGATATTGGAGCTTGGTTTGAACGATTAAGGAAAGGGTGAAATTGATATGACTTACGGATATTTAAAAAAGATTATCGCACGGGGAAGCTATGACGCGGAGGAGCTGAAAGACAAAATGGACGTGTTCCTCTTAGCTGACAGAATCACGGACGAACAGTACAAGGAGCTGACGGGATTGATTGAAGCTACGGCGGAGGAGGGATAATGTATGGAGTATTTGGTTGAAATCATAATCGCGGTATTGGCATTTGCCGGCACACTCTTCGGGAGCATACTCGCGAACAGCAAATCACAGGCGGTTATGCAGGAGCAGATGAAGAGCGTCAAGGAAGAGATAAACACGCTTTCGGCGCGGGTTGACAAGCATAACAATCTTGTTGAGCGAATGGCGGTCGCGGAAAACACGCTCGAATTACAGCAACACCAAATTGACGAATTAAAAGCTGACGTAAAAGAATGAAAGGACAGTAATAAACCATGAGTACAAAACTTACAAGCAGAAAATTTTGGATAAGCGTCGCAGCATTCTTCGGGAGTGTCGGAACAAGCGCCGCGGGATTTGCGGTGGGAAATGAAACGGTAACTATTATCGGCGCGATATGCGCGACGCTTTCGACGGCTATCTACGCCGCCTGCGAGGCATATGTTGACGCGGCGAATAAAGGAGAAGACTATGACTTTTAAAAGAAAATACATCGGCTTCAGCAAGGCGCTTGTGTTCGCGCTTTGCGGAGCCTTTTTTATTGTGCTGGCGTTTGACGCGTATGTGATTTTGCGCTTGCTTAACTTTATGGAAAGCGGCGGGAGCCTTACATATGCCACTGTAATCGGCACGATAACAAGCGTTATGAGTACATTCAGCAATGCCGTCATTCTGTTTGCTGTAAAGCACTATCTGCAAAAATCCGAAACCGAAAACGCGGCGGGATATGACGCGAAAACACAGACCACATCGGCAGAACGAATTAAGATGGCGGAGCTGAAGGGTATGGGCGATGACAACGATTTCGGAGGTGAGGACGTATGACGAAAGAACAAGCGATTAACAGCCTTATCGAAATAGCAAAGGACGAGGTCGGCTATCTTGAAAAGGCGAGCAACAGCAATCTTTACGACAAGACCGCAAACGCGGGCAGCGCAAATTACACCAAGTATTGGGCGGACATCTATCCGTCATATCAAGGTCAGCCGTGGTGCGCATGTTTTGTGACGTGGTGCTTTGTGCAGGCGTTCGGCAAAGAATATGCAGAAAAGTTATTGAAGCATTATCCGTATGTGTATTGTCCGACGCTCGGCAATTTGTTCACGAAAAACGCAAATCCGACAGTGGGCGACATCGTGATTTTTTACAGCTCATCAAGCGGCACATTTACCCACACGGGCATTGTCACAAGCGTGAGCGGCGATTACTTCACCACAATCGAGGGCAACACATCAAGCGGCACAAGCGTAATAGCGAACGGCGGCGCAGTTTGCGCAAAGGGCTATTACAACAGTAACCTGTCTGGCACAAAGTTTTGTACCCCGGACTACAGTATTTTGGAAAACTATGAAAGCGAGGATTTAACCATGACACAATACGAGGAACTGAACGAGCGCGTAAACGCATTGGAAAACAAGATGATTTACAACTACGTAGACGAAAATATGCCCGACTGGGCAATACCGACCGTGCAGAAGCTGATGAACAAAGGCTTGCTTCAGGGCGACGAACACGGTCTGCTCGGCTTAACGGACGAGCTGTTAAGGGTACTCGTAGTAAACGACAGAGCGGGATTGTACGATTGATAATACGGCGCATTCGAGTGAGAAATTCATTCGGATGCGCCGTTTTTTTGTCTCAATCTGACAAATTCGCCGCGATATATTTGTCGATATGCGGTATTGCTATATTTCGCCCGTCACGCTAATATCGTGTTGTAATATGATAAGTTTTAGTATAATTATGGATAAGAAAAATGGGAGGATTATTCATATGTTTATCACTGAAACGGAAATCAAAAATTTCAGAACACACCTTATAGAGGAGGAGCGGGCGGACGCTACCGTGAGCAAGTATATCGCGGATGTTAGCGCGTTTGCCGAATGGCTCGGCGAACGGGTGCTTGATAAAGCGGCGGCTATGGAGTATAAGTCAACCTTGCTTGAAACTCATGCGGCGAGAAGCGTCAATACGGCAATTGCGGCGCTTAATCGGTTCTTTGATTTTATCCGCCGCGCCGATTGCCGTCTTAAAGCCGAGCGAATACAGGCGCAGACATTTGCGGACGAGGAGCGCGAACTTACCGCCGAGGAGTACAAGCGGCTACTCACCGCCGCAAAGGGCAACGACAGACTGTATCATATGCTGATGACATTCGCGGGAACAGGCATACGCGTATCGGAGCTGCAATACATAACGGTCGAAGCGGCGAAAGCGCGTGAAGCGATCGTGAAAAACAAAGGCAAAACACGCACAATTTTAATAGAGGGCGCACTTGCGAAAAGCTGTTAAAGTACGCGAAAACACGCGGCATAAAATCCGGTGCGATATTCATCACCCGCACCGGCAAACCGCTTAACCGCACAAGTATATGGCGCGAGATGAAATCTCTTTGCAAGAAAGCGGGCGTATCAGACAAAAAGGTATTCCCGCACAACCTCCATCACCTGTTCGCGCGGATGTTTTACGCGGTTGAGAAAAATCTCGTAAAGCTTGCAAGCGTCCTCGGTCACTCGAACATCAATACGACAAAAATATACACGCTCGAAAGCGAAAAATCACATCGGAGCGTGTTAAGGAAAATAGCAATGAGGCTGACAACATAATTCCGATTATGTTGCAAAAATTTAC
The DNA here is from genome assembly GCA_020859965.1 of Clostridiales bacterium. Taxonomy (GTDB): domain Bacteria; phylum Bacillota; class Clostridia; order Lachnospirales; family Lachnospiraceae; genus Choladousia. The sequence goes on along the minus strand of JAJBVF010000479.1, from coordinate 10 downwards.
TGACTTATCA
>JAJBVF010000053.1 GCA_020859965.1 Clostridiales bacterium | reverse complement strand
GTCTCCGGATCTCACCTGCGATCAGACGGCTGCTGTGATTCAGAAAGAAATGTCCCCGTTTTGGCAGAACACGGCAGCGTATTTTGCCCGAAAGGTACTTTGTCCATTGACTTTGGCGATAGTTGGCCGGAAATGTGAGCAGATCCCGCTCTCCCAGTAAAACCACCGTATTTACGTCCGAACGGCATACAGGTTTCTGAAAATAGTGAAAGTAACGATCTGTGTCCCTGCGAAACAGGCGTATCGTATCTGCATCAAGCCGGACTGTACCGCCATGAAGATAATTCAGGATCTGCCTGACCATCCGGTCACTCATCCGACGCCATGGAGAACCATGCCGGGCTTCTTTTTCAGATGGAGGGATCGACGCACAGAGGAGCATTCCGTCCGGCTTTTTCCCCCGTCGTTCAAGGATTCCGGCTGACTGCAGCGCCTCTGCCGTCCCCGTGCAGTACCCCAGTAAAACCACGTCTTCGTAACAGTCTGTATCAGGTATCTTTCCGGCGTCAGCAGCTACACAGAAATCAATCTCCCACTGCTTCAGAAGTTGTGCCAGAGGAGCAAAATCTTCCGGCGAGCCAGCCGCATAAGGAAAAGCAAGCACAAGCTGCCGGCCATTCTGGCGGTTCAGCCAATGGCATCCCGGTTCTTCCAGTGCAGCCAGCGAGCGAACCGTCCGCTTTTCATAAAAATCCATCGTTGTCAGATGAATTCCCTTTTCCTCCGCTTTCAAAGCAAGAGACATGACCGTCAGAGAATCCAGACCTGCCAGGAACAGATTTTCCTCCGGATCGACCGGAGCTCCAAGTTCTTTCTCAATAAGCCCCAGCAGAATTTCTTCCCGCTTATTTTTCGGTGCTTCTGTATGAATTGCCGGTATCCGTTCCAACAGATGGGAACGATCAATTTTTCCATTTGGAGTCAACGGCATCTTCTCACAGAAAACAAGTTTCGAAGGAATACTGTAATAAGGGAGCTTTTCCGCAAGGCACATTTCAATCTCTTTGACAGGATGAGCTGCCATATAAAATCCGACCAGCCGATTCTTTACGCAAAGCACTGCCGCGCGCTGCACGCCGGGAACCATCCGCATCACGGATTCGATCTGTTCGAGATCCACCCGCATACCATTTATTTTTCGCTGGCCATCCCGCCTGCCAAGATAATAAATCTGTCCGTCAAAGCCCAGCAGTGCACGGTCTCCGGTATCAACAATCTTCTCACACTGCTCTCCAAAGCGGAAACGGTCAGATTCATAATGATAATAGCCCTCGCCGACCAGCGTCCCGCGAATCGACAATTCCCCCTCAATGCCTGGCGGAAGACATCTCTTCTCTTCATCCAGAATTTCCACACCCGTCCAGAATGCCGGTGTCCCGATTGGGATTGTTTTATCCCCCTTTTTACAATCATAGCCTGTCACATCTATCGTACATTCTGTCGGTCCATACAGATTATGCAGGCTGACATGCGGAAACTGACGGTAAAACTGTTCCGCCAGTTCCGGAGATAATGCCTCGCCGCTGGAAAAAACATGTTCCAGGTGAGGAAGGGAGATCGTTCGCTTCTGCGCATATTCAAGCCATACGCTCAGCAGGGAAGGTACAAAATGTACCGTTCGAATCCTTCTGCATGCCAGAGTGGAAAGAATCACTTCCGGACTTCTCTTTTCCTCATCCTTCAGAAGATACAGACAGCCTCCGTTTGAGAGAGGCAAAAAGTATTCCCAGACCGATACGTCAAAAGTATATGCCGCTTTCTGAAGCACAGAATCTGCACAGTACCATTTTTCTTCCATCCAGGAAAGACGGCATGCCAGAGAAAGATGGGAGATCACAGCTGCCTTTGCCTTTCCCGTGCTCCCGGATGTGAACATATAGTAGGCAGGCAGATCCATCGCATTATCCCGGATGTCTCCCGGAAAAGCAATCTGTTCCGGCAGGGCGGGCAATTCATTCAGACTGACTTCCTCATCCCAGAAATAATCACACATTTGCCGGATTTCTCGCACTCGTTCCTCATTTTCCCGAATGCTGACCGGCAAAAAAGCTGCTCCCGCTTTCCATATCCCCAGGAATACACAGGGAATATCAAGCGGACGATCCAGACACACACCCACAATGCTCCCATCGTGTACTCCCTGTTTCAATAAAAATGCCGCCACACGCTCCGCCTGATCAAGCATCTCTTTGTAGGTCAGATGCGTTTCCCTGTAGCAAAGAGCCGTCTTCTCTCCCGCTTTTTCCACAATACAGTTAATCTTCTGTAAAGTCGTTTCCGCCGGAAGCGGGTGTTCCGTCGCGTTTACCCGATCCCACAATTTCTGATCGTTCTCGGACAAAACAGAAATATCTTTCAGTTTGCTCTCCGACAATCCCTGTTCCAACACACAAAGCAGTCTCGCATAAATCGCCTCAATCTCTGCTTCCTGATAGCAGGCAGTCTGATAATGAAAATCAACCCTCATCTCTTCCGGTAGTTCATCCAGATAAATACGCATCGGAAGCTCCAGCAGAGGATTAAAAATTTCCTTTTGTTCAATATCCCCGATAAACGGAATAAACTTCTGTCTGCGGAAAGTCAGCATCACGTCATAAAGCGGGCCGGTCGCTCCCAGTTCCTGGCGCAAAACCTCCTGATCCAGATCCGCATATCGCATCATGCCATAAAAATACTCTTTTATCTGTCTGCAGAGCTCCCGGAAATCCGGCACATCTGTCAGATGAACGATCACCGGAAGCGTATTTGCCATCATTCCCGGAAGATCCATATCCGCTTTTCTCCGGTTCAGCAGGCTTCTTCCAAATACATAGCAGTCACATCCGCTCACTCGCGCGAAATAAATAGAAAGGGCAGCAGCAAACTGTACTTCCAGAGAAATTCTCCATTCTGCCTCCGCCTGTCTCATCCTCCGAAAAAGCGTCTCCGGAATCTGAAATCTTTGGCGTATACCATCAACTTCCCCATATCGAACCGTCTTCCGTTTCTGTATGCCTATTTCTTCAGAAGCTGCCTGCCTGCGGAACCATTCCAGAGCACGCCCGGAAACAGGATGTTCTGCCTCCATCATTTCGATAAACCGGCTGTCCGCCTCAGCCTCAGCGGCAGCCCCAACAGGCTCCTCTTTCTCTTTTTCAGGTATCCTATTCTCTTTATTCTCAAGAAGAATCAACAACCTATTCATACAAAGTGTAATCCCATAGCTGTCGAGGAGAAGGTGATGTACTTTCCCATAAAGAACCGTTCCGTCAGCCGCCTGCCAGTACATAAACTCACACAGCAGGCAGTTCTTTTCCCCAAAAGGCAGCATCAACCACTGAGACAATTCCTCCTGTGTCGGTTCTGCTTCTCCCTTCCACGGATACGGTTCCATCTCTGCTTCCCCCAGATATGGTTTCCCCTGTCCATTAAGCCGCAAAGCCATAGCGGGATTCTGATAAAGCAGCGTCGTCAGTGCCTCCCGGAGTGTCTCTTCCTCATAGTGCCTTCCCAGCCGAATACTCCCCCCGATATTGCAGATCCCACTCTCCGGATACATTTCCTGTAAATGGGCAATCGCCGTTTGTGCGGGTGTAAAATGCAAACCATCCATACCGTCCATGCTGTTTTCCTTTCATTCCTTTGTGCCCGGAAAGAAGCTGTAAAAAGCAGATGGATTTCTCCATCTGCTTTGAACGATTCAAACCATATTTGCACAATCCTTATTTCTTCACAGTAACCTTGTATGGAGATGAGCTATACTTGACACCCTTCTCAATCCTGATAAAGTAGGTACCCGCACTAAGCTTATACGTCTTGGTAATAGTAGAATCTACACCCTTTGACATGAAAGAATAAAGCAGCTTTGTCTTGGAATTATAGATGGATATCTTATAAAGCCCCTTACCTCTCGCCATGTACTTATGGCTGAAGATCACACTCACCTTCCCTGACGATTTCACCGTAAATCTCAGATAATCCACATCTGACTCCGAAGAAAGCGTACCATTCAGAGCTTTATTGAGCGTAAGCTTATTCGCAGTCGTCATGGAACCATTGGTTTTATCTGTCGAATTCGTATACTCTTTCTCCCATGAGGAAGACTTTGTATACTTCACGCAGAGACGATAATCCACGGTGCTGTAATTGCTTCCGGAGCAGCTGACCTTCACAAAATAAGTACCTTTGGAGAGACCGATCTTCACGCTTGTCATAGACTTCTTGGTGCCGGCAGAAGTCTTCGTGTAAAGTTCCCCTGTCTTCGCATTCACCAGCGTTACTGTCCAGTAATTGTCTGATTCATAAATATTCTTATGCTTGAACGTAAACGTAACATAACCGGCGCTCGTCACCTTGAAGCTGTAATAATCCACATCTGACTTATTATAAATCGAACCATATTTGTATGCGCCAAGCGTCAGAGGAGTCGCGGTACCCTGGCTGTCATTGCCGGACTTCTTAGATGCATTGTACTCAACTTCCCAGCTGCTCGACTCCACAAATTTCACATTCAGGGTAACCGGAGTATCGCTAAACGAATCCGAACAATCCTTCCGTGCATATACCTTGACATAATACGTACCCGCCGTCACGCCGAAGCTCGCACCCGTATATTTCGTATCCGTACCGGTCGAATCATACTCCTGAAGAACCGTCTCCATGTCCTCCGCCATCAGCTGCACCGTCCAATAGGTAGAAGTAGAATAAAGATTCTCATGTGATAACACAACATTCATCTTTCCGGTGGAAGGCACATTGACCAGATAGGTAATAGAA
>JAJBVF010000272.1 GCA_020859965.1 Clostridiales bacterium | reverse complement strand
GTATTTTCAAGGATTGTAGCGCTCAAACCCTTTGGTAGCTGTCAAAGACAGGATTGTACCAATTTTTCCCACTATCCGCAAGTGGGTTATCGTAAATTAATAATTTAACAGAGAAGTCGTAAAACAGCCCCGCGGGCCAGGATCTTAGAAATCCTTTTATCAGGCCTGCGAGGCTGTATTTTGTACTGTTCAATCGACTTATTTTTCCAGTTTCACTCTCAGCGTCCGGATCTCATATGGCCGAACCTGAAGAATAAGCTTTCCATCCTCCAGTGCAAGCGGGGTTTCCTCGCGCTCCAGCATATTGCACTCTGACGCTTCCGCCACCGCAAATCCAAAGGACAGTTCCACATCCGTGCGCCGGTTGTAGCATTCGTACAGACGGATGATCAGATCCTCTCCATCTTCCTGCTGCTTGACTGTCTCGATCACGACATTATCCGCTGAAGAACTTACCAGACTGCATGCCGCCGTTTTATCTGCAGTACCGGAGCATGTCACCGCACGATACGGATTGTTGAGCGCATATGCTTTTGCGACAGTAGCTCCTTCCCGGAAATCTCCCGCATGCGGGCAGATGGAATACCAGAATGTGTGGTGCTCTTTGTCCGCGTCCGGATTCGGATAAATACCGGATTTCAGCATGGAAAGACCGATCACGGAATCCCGGACACTGCACCCGTACTTGCAGTCATTCAATATGCTGACGCCATATCCATCCTCACTCACATCCAGCCATTTGTGTGAGCACACCTCAAACCGTGCAAAATCCCATGAGGTATTGCTGTGTGTGGAACGTTTCACATTTCCGTACTGAATCTCATAGGTTGCCTCCGCAGTGTGCACATCCACCGGGAAATAATCACGCAGTAAAATCTGCTGCTCCTTCCAGTCGATCTCATTGCGAATATCAATCTGCCCCAGATCCCGGTAAAAATACAGATACTGCACGATCACAGACTCCAGATATGGGCGTTCGATCCGGATACATCCGCGCAGCGGTCCTTCTTCCGTCACCGCAATCGAACTGACCTGATCCACTTCCCAGGATTTCTCAGTATAATAGTTGTTGATATCCCACGCATCATAATTGTGTGGGCGGTCCTCATAGCTGACGATCACATTGCCGCATTTATTCTCCTGCAGAATCTGACGTCCGCACTTCTTATCATAAATACTGGTAAACTGGCCTTTCTCATTAAGTTCTACTGAGAAAAACGGAGTCTCTACTCTGTGTTCACTGATCAGCCATTCCTCACTGCCATCCGATGAATCCAGCGTCTCCGGACAATCCTCTCTTTTTTCCAGTGAAACCTTCTGATAGCCTTTCGCAGGAATCCCGCTTACCACAGCCAGAACGCCATCCTCTGTAGCCTGGAGTTCAAACCGGTTTTCTCCATCGCAAAGGACACAGTTTTCAGGCTTTGGCGCCGTGGCAGTGTTTTCAATCGCACACAGCTTCCCCCACTCTTCTGTGGAAATCACAAGCGGTGCCGCCGTCATCGTGCTGTTCGGATTCAGAACCACCATCTGTCCGCTGCCGCCCGCCGCGTCCGCGATTGTTCGAAGCGCCTGTTCTGTAAGCGCATTGCAGGCTGCAAAGAGAGAGTCGTATTCCTTTTTCGAATCCTCATACACCTCGTGAATGGAAGATCCGGGCAGAATATCATGGAACTGATTCCTTAAAATCACTTCCCAGAGCTCATTGATCTCACTCCTGGGATAGGGAAGCCCTGCCATCTGATTTGCCAGAATCCGGTAAAATTCCAGATTTTCGCAGGCAAACTCCGCTTTGCGATTATAGCGTTTGTTGCGCGCCATGGAAGTGTATGTCCCCCTGTGATATTCCAGGTAAAGCTCGCCGACCCATTTCGGCAGATATTTGTTGCCCGACACCTGCTTCTCAAGGCGATGGAAAAATTCTGCCGAGTGCGCCGGTACCGTCTTCGGACAGCCCGGAATACCCTTTTCCATCCGCTGCATATTTTCAAGCATTTCACTGGTAGGGCCGCCACCGCCGTCGCCATATCCATAAGACATCAGAACTTCTTCATTCAGATATTTCTGGCTGTACCGCTGCCAACTCCCCATAGCCATAGAGGGATTCAGCATGGCATTGTAGGTGGTGAAATGGGCTGTCTCTGTCCCATCCTCTACCGCCTTCGCATTGTAATCTCTGGACGGAATAAAATGCGTCAGAATTTCCGAACCGTCAATTCCTTCCCAGAGGAACGTGTCGTACGGCATTTTATTAAATTCATTCCAGCTGATCTTGGTCGTCATGAAATAGCGGATCCCACACCGCTTCATGATCTGCGGCAGGGCAGCCGAATAACCAAAGACATCCGGGAGCCAGAGTACCTCATTCTTTTTCCCGAACTCCTGCTCGAAAAACCGGGTGCCAAACAGGAACTGGCGCACCAGCGATTCTCCCGACGCAAGGTTGCAGTCTGCTTCCACGAACATGCCGCCTTCCGGTTCCCAGCGTCCTTCCGCCACACGAGCTTTTATCTCCTCATAGACAGCCGGTGCATTCTTTTTTACATATTTATAAAGCTGAGGCTGGCTGGACATGAACTTGTACTCCGGATATCTTTTCATCAGTTCCAGCACGGTAGAAAAACTTCGAACCGCCTTATCTTCCGTTGTCGCCAGTGTCCACAGCCACGCCACGTCAATATGCGTATGTCCGACACAGTCGATCACAGGCGCGTCGCAGCCGCACTGCTTTTCATAAAATTCCCGCGTAAGATACTCCTGCGCACGGTCAAGTGATTCGTAGAATTCCTTTGAATAAGCTCTGCGCAAATCCAGCAAATTCAGCGATTCGTTCAAAGCCTGTACGATTGCGATACGCTCACGACTGTCCTCCGGAAGACGCCGTGCCACCTGATACGGCACCTGCAGATCATAATAGTACGCTTCAATCGCTTTATCCCGTACCTTTATTTCCGAATCCAGATAAAGGGAAAAATTTTTATCGCCAGTAAACGCAGACAAAAGAATACGGAAAGATTCTCCTCCTTCCGCACATTCGGTCAGCACAATCTCACGATGATTGATATCCAGTCCCTGCTTTATCTGTCCATTTACATAGGCAAGAAACTGAGGATTCAAAGCGTCCCATTCTCCTTCGCGCCCCGTCCGCAAAGTAAACACGACACATTTTCCTGCCCATTCACCGGGAATCACTACTGTCGTGTCAAAATAAAAATACCCTCTGTGTCCGCCCCATATTTCTCCGGTGCGCAGGATCTGCCAGTCAGACGTATTCCCTGCAAGGTATTCGGCCTCTCTCTGCATTCTTACAGGCACCGGAAGTATTTCCGTCTCTCTTTTTACCCGAAACTCCTGAACCTGCCTTCTGTCACTGTAAATCAGCTGGCAAAGATCCGTGATCAGTTTATTCACACGCTCCTTCATTAATAACATTCTGTGTCCTCCTGCCTCTATTTTAAAGTCGTACAGACAGGGGCAAAAGCTGCCCCTGTCAGATTTTAGCAAATTTTAACAGAAAATCCAAGATAATCCATCACAAACTCGCTGAACACGGAATTTGCCCATGAAAACCACGGGCGTGTAAACTTTGAGGGATCGTCCGCCATGATGGATTCATGCATCAGGCAGGTATCCGCATCGCTGTCACACAACATATCAAATATTTTTTTCTTTTCCTCTGCAGAATCGGATGTAAGCCCCTGTATACACAGGGAAATCGGCCACACATATCTGATCGGTGTATGCGGGCTTCCGATTCCCTGCAGATATTTTCCGGTATAGTAATAGGGATTCCCTTCACTCAAAATGATTGCTCTAGTATTGAGATATCTTGTATTCCTTTTGTCGCAATAGCCGAAATAGGGCATGGAAAGCAGGCTGGGCAGGTTTGCATCATCCATAATGTTGTACTGTCCAAATCCATCTACCTCATACGCGTAAAACTCAGTCTCCCGATACGGTACAATCGCATATTTTTCGACTGCCTCCCGTATTTCCCTGGCAAGCGCCATCGTTTCTCCGGCAAATGTCTCCTCATGCAGGATTTCGGCGGCAACCTCCGCAATCTCCTCAAGTACGACCGCCGCCAGCATATTCGATGGAATCAGATATCCATAGGTACAGGCGTCATCGCTCGGCCGAAAGCCGGACCATGTAAGGCCAATCCCGCTTTTTACCAGTGCTCCCTTTCCGTTTCTTGAAAGCGTATCTGTATGAACGCAGTTGTACCGCTCGAAACAATACGAAGAATCTGTCTCATGATTTTGTTCGGTTCGGAATACTTCCGTCATTGCCCTGGCTGCACACAGCCAATTCTCATCAAACTGTTCCGTGCATCCGGCATTCTTCCAGAGAAGCCATGAGAGCTGAAACGGAAAGCAAAGAGAATCTATCTCATATTTCCGTTCCCAAAGTTCCGGCTTCATCTGTGTCCTGTCATTCTGAAATCCGTTTCCATTTGCGCTTTCATTAAACGCATTCGCATATGGATCCGTCAAAATGCATTTCATCTGCTGATGAGTCAGATTCACAATCATGTCTCTGATCTCAGGCTCTTCTCCGGCAAACAGTAAGAATGGCCGGAGCTGACAGGAGGAATCCCTCAGCCACATGGCAGGGATATCTCCTGTAATTACAAACACAGAACCGTCTTTCCGCCGCCTGATCGTAGTATTCAAAGTGTTGGAAATACAGTTTTCAAACAGTTTTGTCAGCTTATGATCCGCCCCGAATTCATCGCGGGCTCTCTGAATCATATCTGAAA
>JAJBVF010000387.1 GCA_020859965.1 Clostridiales bacterium | reverse complement strand
GTATTGACTGGAAAAATAAATTAAAATAGTATTTTTGGGCGGTGACATTGCGGTATGGAACAGAATAAAACGATAAACCGTAATGCAGAAGACGATAAAAATAAAGCAGATGCGGCAATAAAGAGATTTCTCAACAGAGAGGATGTTTTTGCGGATATTATCAATAACTGTGACAGCCTGTCTGCAAAAATTGAAGCGGAAGAACTGGAGAATGTGGATTCTTTCAGACTTTTTACCGCACTTGCCGAGGGCGGCACGATGTCAGTCGAAGAGTATGCAGAGTTTTACAGCACGCTGGTAATTAAGAAAAACGCAAGTGGATACTATATAGTCATTGGCCAAAAGAATATGAACCCCAATCTACCATTGCAGTTGTTTTTATTGGAAGCCGCAGCATACAAGATGCAGACAGGCAGACATCCCTTTGAGAAAGGTCAACTGCTCCCGATTTGCACAGTAATTGTATATCTCAGCAGTAAACCGTGGTCGGGTTCATACCATCTCCGCGAATTATATTCAGGTGAAAGGAAACCTGATGAATCGTATAATGTTGATTACCACATGCAAATGATCGAACCGGCAAGAATGTCAGCTGAGAAACTGGCCGAATATACAACAGATTTGAAAGGAGTATTGTATTTCCTGAAAATTGGCAGTGACACCTCGAAGGTTAACAATTTCTTGAAAAGTGAGGAGTATATTGTGCTGAATGCAGACGCAAAAGAGATGATTAACTGCATTGCTGTTTCCGCTTGTTGAAAAAATATGTTCCCAAACGGACAGTGACTGCAGTGGCAATTCGGAAAGAAGTGTGCAGAGACAATGAAGAAGATACCGACTTTATTTGAACGGAAATTTGAAAACCACATCGTGACAGAAATCCTGCCAAATGTGACGGAAGGTATGGAATGGGTGCTAAACGGTGAGGGTACCGCCACTATCAAATGGGACGGAGCCTGCTGTGCCGTGATAGATGGAAAGTTTTACAAGAGATATGATGCCAAACGAGGCAAAAAAATCCCGGATGGAGCTATACTATGCGAGGAAGCACCAGATCCGGTGACAGGCCACCTGCCATGCTGGGTGAAGTGTGACCGCCAGGCACCGGGAGATAAGTGGTTCTGGGCAGCCTATGACAATTATCCGGAGGAGAAAACAGACGGCACCTATGAAGCATTAGGTCCCCATTTCCAGAGCAACCCTTACGACATGGAGAAGGATATCCTGAAACCTCATGGGAAAGATATCATTGAAATAGAACGCAGCTTTGAAGGAATCCGGGACTATCTAGCGAATAATTATATAGAGGGCATTGTCTTCTGGAAAGACGGGGAGCCAAAATGCAAAATCAAACGAAAAGATTTCGGGTTCTTGTGGAACAAAAATATGAAGAGATGAGCAATTGAGAGAGGAATATAAGCGTATTTAAAAGCCAACGGGGAGGTGGTGGGGGTTGCCGTATATCGGGAAAAGCATGTCCGCAAACGCTAAAAGGGCTCATGATCAGGGGCTGATGCCGATATCCTCCTTTGGACGGAAACAGCTTGATCAGTGCGGGTTTAAGTATTCAGTAGCATTTTTCAGGTGGCTGTGCAAGAAAAAATACATTAAATCGAACGGGCTCCATCATACCGGCGCCGCACCGAGGATGACTAAGTTTTACTCTCCAGGGACAATCGGAAGCTTTGCGAGACAGGCAAATCTTCCTGCCCTTTATGCCATGTACAGAGGGAAAATGAGCGCAGATGAGGTGCTTGAAAGCTTAGGGGTCAGGTATTACAGTGTTGAATGTGCCGCCGGCATACTGGGCATGAAACAGGTTGGCACAGTTGTCTGTGATGTCGTATATTATGATGGTTTTTTTATCTCTCAATGAAACGGAAATTCTGGGAGGGGAATACCTCGCCAAGACTGTATTACATTTTGCAGGAATATAAGCGGAATGATCCGCAGTGGCGTAATAACCACAGGAAAGAAATAGAGAAAAAGATATTGATGTTCCTGTCAAGGCTGCCGAAAAGCGAGGATGAAACAGGCGGTAACGGCCGGAGGAAGATGCTCACTCCCGCAGGAATGGAAGAAACACAGCATAGATTCAACCTTACATATATAGACGAGGACGGTAATGAAGAACCGGTACCGGGATATATGCATGGAGATTCTCTGCCTATAGAAAACCACAGAGCGGATTCATCGGATGAAGGTTCGATAGAGGAAGAACGGCTGGAATGCCTGACGGAAAAGCAGAGGGAAGCATGGAAGTTAAAGCAGCAGGGCTTGACCTATAATGAAATCGCAGCGGAATTGAATATTTCTTATGTTGGTGCAAGAAACCACGTAATTCATGCGGAACAGAAACTACAGAAATATGACAGCCAGGCCGAAATGGAAAAAGGCAGAGGAGAAAGTGCAGGAGTATTATGGACAGCAAAGCCACCGGAACAGGAAATCGGGGTTACGGGCAACACAAACTATCCGGTGGAGCAGCCGTTGTCAAGGGCTGATGCGCTGCTTATGCTTAAGCTGGTAGGCGATTATATAAAAACATGTGAATACGTCACACCTCACAATGCCAAAAAAGAGTGGGTCTCACGAATGCCGTATATGTACGGATATGCTATGAACCTGGAAAAGAAGCATCAGCAGGCTGTCTATGGAGAAATACAGTATCCGCCAAACAGAGATTACGAGAAGCAAATAAAAGAGTGCGAGCCTGCAGAAACTGTGGATGATGAGGGTGAATTGGATGGCATGAAAGAAGCAGAGTGAACTGTGGTAGTAAACTGAAAAAAAATCAGGGAGGGAGAGAAGCCGTGTCGTTAACGTCTTTGCTGGATACGGATGAAAGATTCCGTGAGATAGTAAAAGAGCATCTCTCCAACCGGAAACTATTCAGGACAAACACAGGGGATAAAGCATTTTCAACAAAATACAAACTCCTTGCGCCTAATGTCTTACCCGGCAGATATTACAGCACCCTGGTCGGTACAGCTTTTGATTATGCGGCGAGGTTTATCACTGCCAGATATGCCGGTGGTAATTGCGGAGAAGAAAATGAAGTTACATCAAACGCCACAGCTGACCTGAACTCGTTCTATGGGCTTGCGGCAGCACAGAAGATGATAAGCGGAGAAGCATACAAGAAGATGCATGACAGGTATGTGGAGCTTCTATCCCGTGTGAAAGTATACTTTAGGCTGCCGGAGACTGATCACAGCATTCTATTAGAGCCATGCTGTTGCTTTGCAAGACTGGAGCATGTATTCCGATCTGGAGGCATTCTGCCGAAAGACGGTTATGAGGTACTGCTGAAGAATGAGCCGCAGGAAGTATATGACCATTTAAAACGGCTTTGTGATGTATTCTTTGAGATGTTCATCACAAGCGGGATTGTCCACGAGGGGAGCAAAGTTGTGTTCAATCCCAAATTTGGAAAGATTAGCACTCTGCTCGACGGAGCTGACGCAGATATTTATATAGACGGAGTCCTTTACGATTTCAAAGCTGCGAAGGAATCCCGATACCGCTGGCAGGAGGTGACACAGATATATGTGTACTATCTTTTGGACTGCCTTGAAAAGATATCAGTAGGAAACGATAGTCAGACAGCTGTCACTGATAAAATCCACAGCATTGCGCTGTATAAGGCGCGGTTCGGAGTGGTGGAGAGCTTTGACGTCATGCAGATTGACAGGGAAGACCTTATTGATACTCTTGTGAAATTAAAGGATTATTTGTGTACTGTGGAGATGCGAATGAAAAGACCGGAAAGAACAGAATCTATGGGTACACAGACAGCTATTGCAGCTGAAATTACAGCTGACGTTGCGGAGATCCGGCACAGCTATATGCAGGCAGGAATGATGGCGGAAGTAAATGATGTGAAGATAAGAAACTGGGCTGACACCCTTTACAGTACGTGAGCCCTTAACAAGTTTTCAATACACCATGGGCAGCAGAACACTGTCCGGAATGATGCTGATACTAAAGGCGGTGACAGAACTAAATCCATTGAAAAATGCCGGGAGGATAAGAAGTGTCGTATATCGGAAAAAGTATGTCAACAAATGCAAAGAGATCCCATGATAAAGGGCTGACGCCGATGTCGTCCTTTGGAAGGAAAGAGCTTGACCAAAGCGGATTCCCATATTCCGTTGCATTCTTTCAGTGGCTTTGCAGGAACGAATACATTATGCCAAAAGGGTTTCATCATACCGGGGCAGCCAAAACAATCACAAAATTCTATTCACCCGGAGCCATAGGCGGCTTTGCAGGACAGGCGAACATTCCTATCCTGTATGCAATGTATAAGGGGAAGCTGACGCTTGATGAGGCGTTTGAGACGATTGGCGTCAGGTATTATAAAATAGAATGCGCCAAAAGCGTACTGGGCATAAAGGAAACCGGGAGCATGGTATGCGATGCCCTGTATTATGAAGGCATCTATTATGTGACGAAAGAACGGAAATTCAACACAGGGAAGACATCACCCAGGCTGTACCATAACCTTGCTGAATATAAAAGAGGCAATCCCGCGTGGATTAATACGTATGGGACAGTATTAGAGAGAAAAATCCTTCTGATCCTGTCAAGACCGCGCAAGGAGGTTACCGAGGTTGAATGCAGGAAATACGCGGCAGCACTCACGCTTAAACATACGAGCAAAGATGAGAACGTTCTTTTAGGAACTTCCGATGCCGATAGCAGCCCTGCCTCACCTGACAGGACAGACGGGAAAAACACTGCACAGGGGAAACTCCAAAACTTTGAGT
>JAJBVF010000145.1 GCA_020859965.1 Clostridiales bacterium | reverse complement strand
GGCTATACCGGCCAGATTTCCTTCGGACATGCGGGATTCTTCTGTATCGGCGCCCTGTAGTAGCTGACCTGCGCGGACAGGGAGTGGTTCAGCCGCTCAGTTTCCATCGAAACACGTGCGTAGGCAGCAACCCTTTTACGCTCCGGCAGCGCCGCTTTCTTTGGTTCAATTTTCGTGATTTTACGCATAGAAACGTCTCCTTTCAGTGCTATATTCCCTCTTGTGTGGCATTAAGTCAACGCCTTTTCGGAGAATAAACAGCACAATAACGGGCGGTATTTTTCGAGCATTTTTGTATCAATTTCAGCGTATTCTTCCTCGGTGATGAGGTGCCGGTCCTCCATGGAGCGGAAGAACAGCATGGTGGAGAGGTAGTCCTTCTCGCGGTCAAACTGCTCTTTGTCCATAGCCGTCACCGCCTTCCGCTAAGTTGATGCATCGATGACCAAACCTGTCCTCAATATAACAGGCATGGCTGCAATACTTCCTGTGGGCGTTGCCGTAAGCCGTGAACGGTTTCCCACAGTTGGCGCAGGTAAAGCTATAGATGGCCCTGCGCTCCACCTGTTCCTGGTGGCTGTTCCACCATTTCATGCGGCATTCGTCAGAGCAGAATTTCCGCTCCTTCTGGCCGGATGCCTGCGGCAGCTCGGCTCCGCACTGCTTGCAGAAAGCGTGTGTCTCGTTGGAATCGCCGCCGCCTCGGACGCCCTGCAGGTTATTCCTGCGGCAGTAGGACTTGACCGTGTTCACAGATATGCCCAGCAGTTTGCTATGGCAGTATATCCCTTGCCTTCCGAGCGGAGCAAATGAATCTGATTTTCTTGCTTCGTAGTCATAATAATAAAACCCCCATACTGAATTTCAGGAGCGCAGCTGAAGCTGTGTCCTATGTACAAAAAGCAGTGATTCCGCTCTTTTCCGCGCTCTTTGCGTCGGATGTATTTTCGTGCATGGTTGTCAGGGTTATCAAGGTTGTCAGATTCATTGTCTCGTTGTTGGCAGTAGTGCATAGTTGGCAGTGATTTAGAGTATCGGCAGCTCAGTGTCGGCAGTGGGTGTCGCATATATTTGCGTCGGGAACTTCGCCGTTAAAATGTGTAAAGCAAAAATATATGAGGGCAGAGCCCCTTTCGGAGATGCCCTCATGGGAGGTAAATCAGCCGACAGAGTAAGATGTCAGCTGAGAAGTAAGCGGGTTAATTGATGCTGGGTTATCAGCCGTCAGCCTCGGTGTCGGCACCGCCGCCGATGACGAGAAGCTGAACAGATTCAGGAAGGGTCAGCCGTGCGTCAATTCTTTCCTTACATACATAGGCCACCATGCCGTTTCCGGCAAACAGCTCACGCAGTTCGGAGAAAGAGCGGACACCCCTGTCACCGATGTTGTAGTAGGAGTAATCCCCAAAGGCAACAGCAGGCTTTCCGGCTTCAACGGTCGGAGTATAGGCACTGGTGTACACAGGATAGCCCAGCAGACGATCCGGCTCCCCGGCGGTCAGCGCGGGCTGCCAGATATAGGCTCCGGTGTCATCCTTCAGTTTGCGGACGGTCGCCAAAGTCTTATCGTTCATGATGAAGCTTGCGTTCTTACGGTACGGACGCTTGAGGGAGTACACCAGGCCGATGATGTTATCAGCAGTGATATTCTCATCATCCGTGGTCACACCGGTCTGCGGACCGCCGTTCTCCGCAAAGATGCCCAGCGGCTTGTTCTCGCCGTCACCGTTCAGGAAGCTGTCTTCCTCCGCATTGGAAATCGCAATGGCGAACTGATCGATGAGGTAGCTGTCGAGGTTGAAAGCGTTATCGTAGAGCAAGCAGTTCCTCGGTCACTTTGACAGCGACAGACAGCTTGTGTGCGTCAAGGATTACCTGGCTGAAGGTGGCGTCTGTGAATTCTAACGCTTCACCCTCTTCAACCCATGCGGCGGCTGGCTTCGTCGCGGCAACGTTGATTTTGTGTTCGCCGGAAGTGGTGATGGTCGTGCCGAGCTTGCGCATGATGTTCTCTTCGTTGAGAGTATCAATCAGGCGGGAATCCCACTCGGCAGGCACAAGGTAGCCGCCGTTTGCGTCGATGCCTTCCTGCAGAACATTGGATACCTGCTTGAAGTTGGTGCGAAGAGCCGTCAGCATGGCGTTCTTGTATTCGTCAGATGCTCGTCCAGTCTTGCCGGAACCGGTGAAAGTAGTGCTGTCCGGCTTACCTGTGAGCGGAGCGGAAGTGGGCTTGTTCAGCTCGGCTTCCAGGGCATCAGCCCTCTGCATACGGTTGATTTCACGGGTGATGTCCATGATTTCCTTTTCCATCCGGTCATAGACGGCGCTGTCCTCGTCAGACAGGACACCCTGCGCGTTCTGGTGGGACTCAGCAAAATTCTTTGCCGCCGTCCACGCCTTGTTCCTCTGTTCAATGAGTTCTAAAATAGTCTTCATAATACTTTTTCCTCCATCAAATAAAATTTTTTATCGTATCTAAATGCCGGAGAATATCCGACACAGTACGCTTGGGGTGTGCCGTTGGGTTCACGGCTGGGGTTACTTGGCTCTGTTCCGTCAGCTTATTCATAAGCCGGTTTGCGGCAGTGCGCTGGGAGTAGAGTGTGTTCTGGGGCTGTACCGCCGGGACAGGCACACGCTCAATCATGCCGTCGGCAAAGCCGAGTTCAATCGCCGTGCCGGCGTCCATCCATGTCTCGGCTTCCATGAGGTGCGAGAGCTTGGAGCGGGACAACCCTGTTTTGAGGGCATAGGCGTTAATAATTGAACTTTTGACTTCATCAAGCATAGCAATGGCTTTCTGCATTTCATTGTGGTCCCCGGCGGCAAAGGTCAGCGGATTGTGTACCATGATGAGCCCCAGAGGGGAAATCAGGACGGTATCACCTGCCATAGCAACCACAGATGCCGCAGATGCAGCCAAACCGTCAATGTGGACGGTGACCTTGCCGGGATAGGCGCGGAGCATGTTGTAGATGAGAGCCACCGCAATACAATCGCCGCCGCAGGAATTTATCTGTACAATGATGTCACCGTCTCCGGCATTCAGTTCCTGCTTGAACAGTTCCGGGGTCACATCATCATCCAGCCAGGATTCCTCGGCAATCGTGCCGTAAAGATACAGCGTCCGCTGGGTTGGAGCGGACACAAGTTCCTTCGTTTGTGTTCCGTCGGGAGGGGATTCCTCCGGCAGCGAAGTGGGGCTGTCGGCTTCATCAACGCAGCGGCTTTCTGCCCAGCTCCAGAACTTCTTTGGAATCGGTTGATTCGTTGGATTCTTCTTGTCCATTAGCTTCTTCCTTTCCGACCTCTTCGGTCTGAGTATTTGTGTCGCCTTGTGCGGCAGACTCATCCTTGTTGGCATAGAAAGCCCTAGCCATTTCAAGCGGCAGCATGTTCCCGTTTACCAGGTATAAATCGCCTTGGGTTCCTGGCAATTTATCCAGTTGCTCTAACTCACGAATGTCATTGGCACTCATCCAGCCGTTTTGTCGTGCTATCTGATAACCACGCATTCGGCTTTCGTAAGAGCCTCTCTGCAACCCGTCCATGTTGAACTTAATGAAATACTTGCCTTTCTCTTCTGGTTTCAGCAGTGAGCGGGTCATCGACTGCTCCCAGCGTGTTACCCAAGGGCGCAGTGTATATTCCGAGAACTCCAAGGACTGCTCTTCTATATTAGAAAAAGTTGCGTGCGAGAGGTCACCCAAGAGGTGAATCGGAATCCTGAATATTCTTGCAATCTCCTCCACCTGAAATCTGCGCGTTTCAAGCAACTGTGAATTTTCAGGACTGGAAGAAATCGGAGAGAATTTTAAGCCTTCTTCAGGCACAGCAACCTTTTGTGCGTTGCTGCTCCCTCCGAAAGCTGCGTTCCAGCTTTCACGAAGTCTTTCAGGGTCTTTAACTACACTGGGGTGTTCCAGAACTCCGGAAGGAGTCGCACCGTGTTCGAAGAATTTTGATGCAAATTCCTCGGCAGCAATGCCAAGGCCAACTGCGTTTTTGGCTGTTGCAAGCGGGCTGATTCCCAGTATCCCATCATAGGAAATGGCCGGGATATGAAGAACATCATGCGGAGAGAGAATGACGGTATTTCCTTTCATCGTCGGAGCCTCGTCAGTTGTCCGCTGATATTCATAATAGAGTTTTCCATTGCTGTCACGGTCTACTTTCATTCGGTTAGACATTAACGGATATAGTGCAGTCACATCACCGCGCCCATTTCGGATTATCTGGGCATATGCATTCCCATAAAGCAGCACATGCGTCATTAAGGTCTCGCGGAAAATATATGATGAGGATTCGGGATTGGGCTCATCATGCAATAGGAAGTACAGCGGATGGTCAATCGCCTTTTCCTTACTGCCACCTTCATTGTATCGGTATAAATGGAGCGGAAGCCCGGCTATTGCTTCCGCTAAAATACGGATACACGCGAACACGGCCGTCTGCTGCAGTGCTGTACGCTCGTTGACTACTTTCCCGGCTTCTGTCCCACCATAGAAAAATCTATAGGCGGCACCGGGAGTGGAATTCTGAACTTTCGGTTCTTTCGAACCAAAGATTCTTGAAAAAATACTCACAATGTTCTCCTTTCGTGATATAATGATTGTGTTTGATTGGCAGAGCAAATCAGAGCAGTAAAATACCCCGGTTGTCATAAACCGAGGTTGTAGGTGTATTTCCGTTGCGGATGGTGCGATCCAAACCCATAATCAGCGCAACTGCGCCAGCAATGCGCGCTTTGGCGCGTTCCTTGTCAGGCTTGACG
>JAJBVF010000249.1 GCA_020859965.1 Clostridiales bacterium | reverse complement strand
GTCCTGGGAGAGAACCGGGCGCAGGGATGAGAAAAGCATTACACCTGTGCAGATTCTGCTGACTGTGGCAGCTGTATTGCTGCTGGCGGCACTGATTGCGATGGGAGTTATCTTTTTTACATTTTAATGGTTACCGGCGATGATGGCGGGCTCTTGGCACTGGTGTGCGAAAGCCAGCCATTTCTTTTTCCGGCTGGTGCCGGATGGGCAAAAGAGAGGAGAAAAGTTATGGCTTTTAGTGAGACTGAGAAAAAAATAAGGGATATCCGTTTGGAAGAGCTTGCAAAGTATTGTTTAAGCTCCAGCGAATTCGACCTGAATCTGTACGCAGAGTATGATGTGAAACGCGGATTGCGTGAATCGGATGGAAAAGGAGTGCTCACAGGTCTGACTGAGATCTCTGACGTCGTAGCTTTCCGAACAGAAAAAGGGAAAAAGATACCGGCGGATGGTCAGCTCTATTTTCAGGGTTATAATGTCATGGATCTGAAGAACGGTTTTGAAAACCGCCGGTTTAATTATGAAGAGATCGTGTACCTGCTGCTTTTCGGCGCTCTGCCAAATCGTCAGCAGCTTGACTCTTTTCTGGAGATTCTGGCGCAGTACCGGGAGCTGCCGAACAAATTTGTGCGGGATGTTATCATGAAAGCTCCAAGTAAGAATCTGATGAACGCATTGCAGAGGAGCGTGCTGACACTTTATTCTTATGACGAGAATCCGGATGACATTTCGATACCAAATGTACTCCGGCAGAGCCTCTCGCTGATCGCTACTCTTCCACTGATCTCTGTCTATGCGTATCACGCGCATAAGCATTACCATAATGATGAGAGCCTTGTGATCCGCTATCCGGATCCGGAGCTCTCCACGGCGGAAAATATTCTGCGGACGCTGCGTGAAGACGGTCAATATACCGAACTGGAAGCTCGGGTACTGGATATCGCATTGGTAATTCATGCAGAGCACGGCGGCGGAAACAATTCTACCTTTACGACACATGTAGTTTCTTCCACCGAAACCGATACATACTCCGCAGTTTCCGCCTCTTTGGGTTCGCTGAAAGGGCCGAAACACGGCGGTGCGAACCTGAAGGTAGAGCAGATGTTTTCAGATATTCGCGAGCATGTGCGGGACTGGGAGAATGAGGATCAGCTCCGGGACTATCTGACGAAGATTATGAATAAAGAGGCATTTGACCGCAGAGGCCTGATCTACGGTATGGGACATGCGGTCTACACCTTGTCTGACCCGCGTGCGGTGATCCTGAAAGAATACGCAAAGACACTTTCCGAAGAAAAAGGGCTTACCCGGGAATTTGCTCTCTATGAAAATGTTGAGAGGATTGCCCGTGATGTGCTGATGAATGGAAAGAACCTGCATAAGCCCATCTGCTGCAACGTGGACTTTTACAGCGGATTTGTATATTCCATGCTCGGTATTCCGCAGGAACTGTTTACGCCGATCTT
Organism: Clostridiales bacterium; assembly: GCA_020859965.1. GTDB lineage: Bacteria > Bacillota > Clostridia > Lachnospirales > Lachnospiraceae > Choladousia. The sequence goes on along the minus strand of JAJBVF010000249.1, from coordinate 3,311 downwards.
TGCCATCTCCAGAATGGCAGGCTGGAGCGCACACCGGATGGAAGAGCTGGTAAACGGAGGAAAGATCATCCGACCGGCTTATAAATATGTGGGACATCATGTGCCTTATGTGCCGTTAGAGAAACGGTAAAAAGTAAGCCGGTCTGCTGACCGGCTTATTCTTTTACTCGCAGCAAAACCTGGTGTTCTGTATGGATACATTAAATTTTCATAAACCGATTGCATGTTTTGTGTGATATTATTAAAATGATAATGATGCCAGGGTCGAAAGTCAGGAATGGAGCGCCTGCGCGCAGAAAGGAAGCGGATTCCATGGATGCATATGTAAAGCTGGAGCATGTGACGAAAATTTACCGCATGGGCGAAGTGGAGATTCACGCTGTGGACGGAATCGATTTCGAGATTCAAAAGGGCGAATTTGTCGTGATCGTGGGACCGAGCGGCGCCGGGAAGACGACGGTGCTGAACATTCTTGGCGGGATGGACTCTGCGAGCAGCGGCAGGGTTCTGGTGGATGGAAAGGACATTGCGAAGTACAATCAGAAAAAGCTGACGGCTTACCGGAGAAACGATATTGGTTTTGTTTTCCAGTTTTACAATCTGGTACAGAATCTGACCGCGCTTGAGAATGTTGAGCTGGCCATGCAGATCTGCAAAAATCCGCTGAACGCTGAACGTGTGCTCAAAGAGGTCGGTCTTGGGATGCGTATGAAAAATTTCCCGGCTCAGCTTTCCGGCGGTGAGCAGCAGCGGGTTTCTATTGCCCGGGCTCTTGCAAAAAATCCGAAGCTTTTGCTTTGCGATGAGCCTACCGGTGCTTTGGATTATCAGACAGGTAAGTCGATATTGAAGCTTTTGCAGGACATGTGCCGGGAGCGTGGGATGACGGTGGTAGTGATCACACACAATTCCGCGATCGCGCCGATGGCGGACCGTGTGATCCGGATCAAGAATGGGCAGGTGTCGGATCTGCAGATGAATGAAACACCGATGTCCGTGGAAGATATCGAATGGTAGTTTCAGAAGGCATGGCACGAGTCCGGCTATTGACGACGCTTTTACAGGTAAATTGGCAGAAGATAGAATATGAGAAAACGTGCGTTAAGAAAAGAGTTTTACAGAGAAATAAAAAAGAGCATGAACCGCTTTGTGTCCATTTTTCTGATCGTGGCACTTGGAGTGGCTTTTTTCTCAGGCATCCAGTCAGCGGCGCCGGATATGCGCGTTACGGAGGATGCTTACTTTGATGATGCCAATCTGATGGATATTCGTGTAATCAGCACACTTGGACTGACGGATGATGACCTGGAAGCTATCATGTCAGTCGAAGGCGTGGAGCTGGTGGAAGGTACTTATATGGAGGACGTCTACAGCGGCGATGAAGAGTCCCGGACGGTACTCCATGTAGAAGCATTTCCTGAGACCATGAATCAGGTTGCGGTTTCTGATGGCACCCTTCCGACGGAGGCAGACGAGTGCTTTCTGGATGCGTCGTATGCGGAAAACATGGGATTTGAAGTGGGCGATACGCTGGAAATCATGGTGGAAGATGAGGACGAAAGCAGTCTTGTATACCGTGAATTCGTGATCACTGGCATCGGATACAGCCCCTGCTATATTACGAATCAGCGCGGCAGTACGACTCTTGGGACGGGGACATTGTCCGGTTTTGTCTATGTGCCGGAGGAAGCGTTTGATACGGAGATTTATAGTGTCGCGTACATTCAGGTCAGTGGTGCGGCGGAAAAGCTGGCATATACAGATGCGTATGATGATCTGGTGGAGACGGTTCTTGAGCGGATAGAGGCGATCGAGGACGTGCGCTGCGAGACCAGGTATACGGAAGTGATTGAAGAAGCGGAGTCAGAACTGGAAGAAGCGCGTCAGGAGGTTGAGGACGGCAAAGCGGAGCTGGAAGATGCGAAGGCAGAATTGGAGAAGGGCAAAGCGGAGGCGGAATCAGAACTGGAAGAGGCAGAGTCAGAGCTTCTGGATGCGGAAGACCAGCTGGCTGACGGGAAACAGGAGCTGGAGGATTCGAAGACAGAGGTAGCAACGGCAGAGTCAGAGGTAAAAGACGGTGAGTCTGAGCTGAGCAGCAGTGAATCCACGCTTGCGTCGGCACAGAGTCAGATCGCGGATGCGCTCGATACGCTGAATACGAGTGAATCGGAGTACCAGAGCGGGCTTTCGGAATATCAGAGTGAGTCGGAATCGGCTACCGCTCAGCTGGAAGAAGCGGCGGAGGAGATTGCTTCCGGACAGACACAGATCAATTCCGGCTGGACGGAGTACGAACAGGGAATGGCGGAGGTGGCTTCGGCGGAGGCACAGATTACCTCAGCGGAGACGCAGCTTGCGTCGGCCCGGAATGAGTATGAGCAGGGAGCGGCCGAATTAGCGGAGAACCAGAGCGCTTACGAAACGTCTGCTGCAGAGATTGCCTCCGGTCAGGCGGAGCTTGCTGCGGCGAAAGAAGAGCTTGCTGTACAGCAAAGTACCTACGATTCCGGACGTGCGGCGCTGGATGCGGCGTGGGAAACTTATAATAGCAGCGCTGTGGAGCTTGCGTCCGCACAAAGTGCGTATGATACTGCCGCTGCACAGGTGGAAACTTTGCGCACGGCGTATACGGAAGCAGAAACAGCGTTAAGCAGTGCGCAGAGTGCATATGATACTGCTGCTGCACAGGTCACAGGACTGAATTCGGAGATTGAGGCTCTTACTGTTGAGATTGCAGATCTGGAAGCACAGATCGCAGCAGATGATTCATCTGCCCTGCGTGAGCAGCTGGCTGCCGCGCAGGCGAGCCTCGCCCGGAAACAGGCAGAGCTTGAGACAGCTGCTGCGCAGGCGGAAGTTCTTTCACAGACGCTCGCCAAAGCACAGGCAACTGCTTCTTCTCTGGAGACTCAGCTGACATCCGCAGAGAATGATCTTTCCAGTGAAAAATCCGTCCTGGACAGTTCCGCCGCGGCGCTTGCGGCGACCAAATCGGAGCTTGAAGCACAGGAAGAACAATTGACAGCTGCAAAGACAGCTCTGGACACTGCATCGGCGCAGATTTCCGAAAAAGAGCTGGAGCTTGCAGAAGCCGAATCACAGTTGGCATCCGCAGAGACCGCGCTGGCGGAAGGTCAGGCTCAGATGGAGGAGACCGCAGCTTCGCTTGCGGAGGCCGAGGAGGAGCTGGCGGCGCAGAAAAAAGAACTGGCGGCTGCGAAGAAGGAGTTGGCCTCTGCCAGAGAACAGCTGGAATCGTCGGAATCTGAGCTTGCAGAGGCACAGGAAGAAGTCAGCAGCGGATATGC
>JAJBVF010000210.1 GCA_020859965.1 Clostridiales bacterium | reverse complement strand
CTGAAGATTTTCCCTCCCCCTGCAGAGCAGGGGGTTTATTTTTACTGTGACACAACATAAAACACCCGGAAAGCAACCTCGCTTTCCGGGTGTTTATTTAGGACTTCCGCTGCTCCCAGAATGCCTCCGCTTCCTCCCGCACACTTCGCAGAGTACACAGCTTGGGCCGTTCCCATTCTACGGGAAACATTCTGCGATAACTGTTCGCGGCAAAGCGCTCATCCAGCAAAAGTATGATTCCCTGATCCGATTCCGTGCGGATGACGCGCCCGGCAGACTGGAGCACGCGGTTCATGCCGGGACAGAGATAGGCATAGAAGAAGCCGTCCTCGCCTCTTTTATCATAAAAGCTTTTCAGGATTTCCCGTTCGTTGCAAACCTGCGGCAGTCCTGCGCCAACAATGATCGCACCGATCAGCCGATCCTCCCGCAGGTCAATTCCTTCGCCAAAAATGCCGCCCATCACGCAGAATCCGGCCAGTCCCTGCGGATGCGGCTGTTCAAACATAGCCAGAAACCCTTCCCGCTCCGCTTCACTCATCCGGTTCATCTGCCGCGCCAGTTCAATGGATTCTCCTTCTTCCTCACAGATCTGAACAAACTGATCGGCTACATCATCCAGCATCTGATAAGAAGAAAAAAACACCATATAATTCCCGCGTTTCGCCCGTATGACCTGATAAACATAATCCGCCATTTTGCGGTATTCCTGCTCCGTGCGGTTTCTGTATCTGCTGCTGGTATCTGTGCCGATCAGCACCAGGCGGTTTGCCGGATCAAAGACAGGCTGTGCATAAATCGCGTAATTGTCCTTTTCCGTACTCAAAAGGCTCTTATAATAGTTAATTGGCAAAAAGGTGGCGGAAAAATAAATCGTACTCTTTCCACGATCCAGGCATTCCTGAAGATTTTCTGAAATATCCACGCAGAAGAGGCGCAATAAAAAGCGTTGATCCGCGCAAAGCTCTGTGTAGACCACATAATTGTTGCTCAGATGATCGCAGGTATCCAGAAACCGGCGTACCTGAAAATATAAATCCAGAATTTTGTCATTTAACTCATAATTTATCGCCGGACGATAATGCGGCTGTACTAAAGCTTTTGATTCTTCGTCATCCCTGTACGGCGGATCATGCTGTATCGAAGCGTTCCTCCCCTTCCGGGATTCTTCAGCGCCGCCTAAATGCGAAGCATTTCTTTTATTTGCGGCGCGTTCTGCCGCCGATGCGAAGCGAGGGGGCGCTTCCATCAGAAATTCCTCGATCAGGCCACACAGATTCATTAATGTCACCGGAAATGTACCAAGTCCCGCATCCCCGTCCTGCAGGATCCGAATCCGTGAGCCTTCCAAAGCGCCGCTCAAATGCGAAACATTTCCTTTGTTGGCGACACATTCTGTCATCTCCCGCTTTTGTTCCAGAAGCCAGGAATTACATCGGTTCAATGCGCGGGTAATTTTGCGGCTGTATGGCTGTATTTCTTTTTTTAAACTGAGGAAATCTTCCTTATAAAGAGAGGCAGAAAACATCTCCCGGCCGCGCTCGACCAAATTGTGCGCCTCATCGATCAGAAACAGATAGTCCCCTTTCACGCCCTCTCCAAAAAATCGTTTCAGCCGGGCGCGCGGGTCAAAAATATAATTGTAATCACAAATGACGCTGTCCGTCCAGAGGGCCGCGTCCAGCCCCAGTTCGAAAGGGCACACCTGCCATTTTCTTGCCTGTGCTTCAATCGTTAGGCGATCCAGCGCATCTTTTTCTGAGATCAACTCAAAGACTGCGTCATTGACCCGGTCAAAATGCCCCTTTGCGTAGGGACACGCATCCGGGTTGCATTCCACAGCACTGCCCAAATGCGAAGCATTTCTCTTATTGGAGGCGCGTTCTGCCAGAAAACAGATTTTTTCTTTTGCGGTCAAAGTGACCGTCTTCATACGCAGGCCATTCCTGCGCAGAATTTCAAAGGTCTCTTCCGCTACCGTTCGTGTGATTGTCTTTGCCGTTGCATAAAAAATACGATCCGCAAGTCCCTCGCCAACTGCCTTTACAGCGGGAAATACCGTTGCCACTGTCTTGCCCGTGCCGGTCGGTGCCTGAATAAACAGCTTTTTCTGACGTGCAATCGTCCGATAGACGGAAGCTGACACATCCTTCTGTCCGGGCCGCCATGGATATGGAAATTCAAGTCCCTGTATGGAAGCTTGCCGGATCCGGCGCCAGTCGATCTCGTACTGTGCCCATTTCCGGTATTGACCAGCCAGATCCAGGAACCACGTCTCCAGTTCTTCCAGTGTATAGAGCTGATGGAAACGGCGGATCTGCTCTCCATCGCTCTCCAGATTGCAGTAGGTCATCTGTACACCAATCTGCGTCAGGCCGCATTTAACGGCATACATATACGCATAGCATTTTGCCTGCGCAAGGTGCACTTCCACCGGTTCCTCAAGGGATCTCACATCACGGTAAATCCCTTTGATCTCATCAATGCAGAAGATTTCGTCCTGATCATCTGCGAATGGCCCTGTTTCCCTTTTTTCCGTAAATATGCCATCCGCCCGGCCTTCCACGGTCAGGATGAGGATCCGCTCATGAGCCGTGCCATCTGAAGACAGCTCTGCCTCGTCCGGTCTCTCTGCACATTCATCCGCAGGCTCTGCTGTCCCGGACTGACTCTCTGCGCGTTCTTCCGCATGTTTCCCGAGCGTCCATGCAATATCTATGGACAACGGCACTTCCGCCTGATAGTTGCTTCCCATCCTGCTCTGAAGTTTCCTGTGAAGACGGCTGCCCTCCTGCATCGCATCTTTTTCTCCAAACGAGCCTCTTCGGTTGTCGATATCGCCCGACCGTAAAATAAATTCTACAAGGTTCCGGACCGAAATCCGGACTGATATTTTCTCATCCATACAGATTATTTACACCAGAAATGTGCGGTCGCACAAGTGCAATTATCTATTCGCAATCAAAAGAATACATTCACAGGTGCAATTATGCACTCGCAAATTTGTCAAGCACCTGCTCCAATCCGGCATTTTTCTCACTGTAAGCCACGGTCAGTTCCTGTGTCAGATCCAGGCTCATTACTCCCATAATGGACTTCGCGTCGATCAGCTGCCCCTCGAAAACAATATTTACACAAAATTCACACTTATCAGCAGCCTTTACAAACTCCCGGATATCGTCCACCGTTTTCATTTTAATCTTTCTCTCAAACATACCCTTTCCCCCTGCCTTCCCAATGCTGTCAGATTCTACACCCAATAACTAAAGCAAAACAAAATTGTTACCGTAAAACCAAAGAAAACCATGTCAGAGCCGATCCCCCAGGTCTGCTCTGACACGGCTCTATTCTGTCACTTAAAAAACATCAGCAACTGTTTCAGAAAAGTGTATCCTTTTCTGCTTTACAGCCATGTCAGTTCAAAAAGTCTTTCAATCTCTTGCTTCTGGACGGATGACGAAGCTTGCGCAGTGCTTTCGCCTCTATCTGCCGGATACGCTCACGGGTAACATTGAATTCCTTTCCAACTTCTTCCAGTGTCCGCGCACGGCCGTCTTCCAGTCCAAACCGAAGCTTGACCACCTGCCGTTCACGCTCAGTAAGCGATTCCAGCGCAGTTGAAAGCTCTTCACGCAGCATGGAAAATGCCGCGGAGTCCGCCGGAGAAAGCGCAGTATCATCTTCGATGAAATCTCCAAGGTGAGAATCATCCTCTTCTCCAATCGGAGTATCCAGTGATACCGGATCTCTCGATATCTTCAGCACCTCACGCACCCGGCTCACCGGAACATTCAGCCGTTCCGCCACTTCTTCCGGAGTAGGCTCACGCCCAAGTTCCTGCAAAAGTGTCCTCGTCATGCGAAGAGTCTTATTGATCGTCTCTACCATATGTACCGGAACACGTATCGTGCGCCCAGTATCCGCGATGCCGCGGGTAATTGCCTGGCGAATCCACCACGTCGCATAGGTACTGAATTTGTATCCCTTGGTATAATCGAACTTATCTACGGCCTTCATCAGTCCCATGTTGCCTTCCTGAATCAGATCCAGAAACGGCATGCCTCTGCCTACATATTTCTTAGCAATGCTCACTACAAGTCGGAGATTCGCTTCGGTCAGCTTTTTCTTGGCTTCTTCATCGCCCTGCTCTACTCTCTTGGCCAGCTCAATCTCCTCTTCCCCGGAAAGAAGGGGAACATTGCCGATTTCCTTCAGATACATACGGACAGGATCCTCTGTACTGACGCCTTCCAACACATCCACATCATTGATCAGCTCGATCTCCTCATGATCGGACATGAGAATATCATCCTCAGGCTCGAGAAGAATATCGTCTGCATTGTCATCGGGAACTCCATCGGGCATCTTACCCTGTACAACGTCCACATGATTCTTCTCAAAATACTCAAGGATCATGTCCATCTTGTCTTCGGTGAGCTCCATACCAGCAAATGCATTCATAATCTCATCGTACATGAGAGTATTCTTTTTTGTCTGGGCAAGTGTCTTCAGACTTTCAAGCGTTTTCAGAAACTGTTCCTGCGTTTCATTCATAAACAATCTCTCCTCACTTTCCTGCCTTTTACAATACCATTTTTGTCAATCCGTGTCAACGCAAAGCGAAAAATTACCGCAAAGTTCCAGCTATTACAGGCCGCAACTGCACGATTTTTTTCAGGAATTCTCACCGGAAACCGGCATCTGTCCGCCCCGCAGACTGATGATCGGACCGCCTGTATGCTCAATATATTCTCTTGTGATCCGGACGCTGCCAATGC
>JAJBVF010000222.1 GCA_020859965.1 Clostridiales bacterium | reverse complement strand
GAGCGCCACCAGCACCGGCGGACTCGCGAGAGCGCCGACCGTGCCGCCGACCTCGATAATGGAAATCTGCGGCTCGGCGGTCGTAAAATCGCGGAAAACGCGGCTCTTGATCTCGTGGGTAATATGCGGGATGACCTGAACCGTGCCTCCGCCGTAATCGCCGCGGCGCTCCTTCTGAAGAACGGACCAGTAAATCTTTCCGGTCGTCACATTCGAGTTCTTATTCAGGCTTTCATCGATAAAACGCTCATAATGTCCCAGATCCAGATCGGTCTCCGCTCCGTCATCGGTGACAAAGACTTCCCCGTGCTGAATCGGATTCATGGTGCCTGGGTCAATATTGATGTAGGGGTCAAGCTTCTGCATGGTAACCTTGTAGCCTCTGGCCTTCAGAAGACGGCCGAGCGAGGCCGCGGTGATGCCCTTTCCGAGTCCGGAAACGACGCCGCCGGTGACGAAAACGTATTTTACTGGCATGGTATCCTCCCTTAGATGTGCTTCTCAGATAAATAAACTGAAATCCATTATAGTCGATTCGGCTTTTGGAATCAAGTAGAACTATGGCGAAATTGTGGGGAAGAAAAACCGCCCTGTTTGAACAGGGCGGTTCCTGACTGGCCTCATCAGAAATTGATCAGAAGATTGTTATTGCCGGGCCGTTTATTCAGAGATCGCGCTCTGAGCTGCCGTACGGCCATAGTAGAAGATTTCCTGATAGTTATCGCCGTGAGAGTGTACGGTACCTTCCATTCCGCCGCAGACTTCGCCTGCTGCGTACAGTCCACTGATTACATTTCCGTCTGTGTCTAAGACCTGAGCGTTCGTATTGACTACGAGACCGCCCGGCGTATGCTGAACACAGTTTGCCAGGTATGCGACATAGAATTCTCCGTCAATCGGAGTTTCCGCTGTTTCATTGAAGGTATCGAAGCTGTTTTGCAGAACGTCCGCATCTACGCCCATTTCTGCCGCAGCTGCTTCTACGGAATCATATTTTTTAATTGAGCCGAGATTGCTGTGGAAGGTAAAAGTGCTCATTGTTTCCGCATCTTCGACCGTCAGGATCGTATAATAATCCGGGCTGTCCAGTTCGGTAGCCTGCTCCATGGCAGGATAACCCGTAGCCTCGGTATAGATCTCACCGTTACTGTCCAGCCATATTTTTCCGGCCATCCAGATCGGGAACATACTTTCCAGATCAACGGCGCCTTCCTGTGTATAGCCGAAAAGCTCGATAAACTGCATATCAACCGTTGCAGCGCCCACCGCCTGCGCCATGGTAATGCCGAGACCCGTGCAGCCTTCTCCCTCAGCGGAACCGACTTCCGCTGTGATGCAGTTGGCCGTATTCTGCGCTTCTGCTACCATCTCACCGTTAGAGCCATAGCCGCCGGTTGCCAGGATCACACCTTTTGTGGCGGTAAATATGAGATCGGCGCCATCCTGTTCGGCGATCACTCCGGTCACACGGTCATTTTCATCGACGATCAGCTCATTGGCTGTTGTTTTAAACACAAACTGAACGCCCAGATTCTCCGCATTTTCTGTCAGAGTAGCGACCACCTGTGCTCCCAGTCCTACCGGCGTCAGTCCACGTACACTGTAGGCCTCGTCTTCGAACGTGATTCCCTGGGACAAAATCCACTGATACGTATCTTCTGTGGCAGAATATGCCGTGTTTACAAGATCAAAATCCACATGAGCGCCCACGCCATCTAAATCCTCTCCGTAGCAGATGTCATAATGGTCGATCACCCATCTTTCAATGGTATCGAAGTTCGTTGTGTCATCGCTTTCCAGATATTCCGTAACCTGCTCCTGCAGGGTTACCAGATAATCTGCATACTGCTCCGGATAGTCAGCCGGATCTTTTTCCAGGTATCCTTTTAATGTTTCCTCAAATTCTTCCGTCCGGTAACCTTCTACGGAATTTGCTTCTTCATCGATCAGATAATAATGCGCTCCCGACAGCTTGGATGTACCGCCTGTGGTTGCCTGACTTTCCAGGACAATGACCGACGCACCGTTCTCCGCTGCTTCGATCGCGGCTGTCAGGCCGGCAGCTCCTGCGCCGACCACAATAATATCTGCAGTCGTCATGATTTCTTCCTCTGCTTCTGTGTCTTCCACCGCCGCGTCTGCTGTACCGGATGCCTGTGCGAGACAGTCTTCAAGAGCTTCGATGATGGCTGTACTGGTAACCGTCGCACTGGCGATCGCATCGACATCGGCGCTCTGCGCATCCAGGATCATCTGCGGCATTTCTTTTACCGCTACTCCTCCGATGGATGGAGTTTCTTCATCACCGACGATCTCAACATCGGTAATGCTGCTTTCGTCAACCGTGATTGTAACGGTCACATCACCATTGATTCCGACCCTGGTGGCACTATAGGTTCCCGGCGTATAGAGGCTTTCGGCGTCTTCCGCTTCCGCAGTAATATTCAACAGCGGTGAGGCGGTCGAAGACAACGCAGCACACATAGTGAAAGCCAACAGGATACTTAAAAGCTTTTTCATTGTAATCCTCCCTTTGCTAAGTCAGAATGGGGAATCCCCAACTTAGAGTATCGTGATAAGTATACCTGTTTCTTTCCGGAAATTCTGTTCCGTTTTTGCACATTTGTTTCGCCAGTTTTGGAGCAAAGGGAGCATGTTTTAAAATAGTATCAGCCGTTATTCATAAAAACTGGCTGTTCCGGGTACAGAATCTGCAAAGGATGGTTTTCTTCGCTCAGAGCATTGACAGACATCGGAGAAAGCTGTTCAAACCTTCGCAGAATATCGTTCAGGAGCACCTGCTTTCTGACGCCCCGGCAACGGTCATAGCAGACAAAAATCCGGGAAAGATTTCCTTCCCATGGAAGCGGTCTTTTATTAATCAGGATTACCAGATCCTGCTCTTCTGAAGCATCGATCAGTACCGGGAGATGGACAATCCCATTTTCCCATCTTTGCTGAATCCAGCTGTCATTTTCGCGCAGATGCGTCAGAAGCTTTTGCGTATTGTATTTTCCATGCCACCAGTCCGTGACCCGGCCCGCCAGACAGGTAAGCAGCTCTTCTTTATTCTGAAAATCTGTATCATGAAAACAATCCGGAGTAATAATCGTCTTTTCCCGTTTGCACTGCAGCTTTTCCAGATAGTGATCCAGTTCCCGGCTCCGGTCTTTACCCGGCAGGAATCTTGCGCTCAAGACCGGCAGTTCATAGTCGGTCACATGATAGTATCGTTCCGGATCCAGATCCGTGATCAAAAGATCATACTTTTGCTTTTGTTCGATAGACTGTCCGATTTCACATACGGCGACATTCCCGACTTCGTTCCTATAGCCGCGGCGTATGTCAGCGGCCAGTATTTCAGCCTGAGGACGGCCGTATTGTGAGGTGACGAGTATGTTGGGCGCAAGGTAAGAGTCCAGGCGTTCCGGATAAATCTGATCCAGCAATGGAAAAACGCTCGGGACATCCTCACGGCTCAGATGAACGGAATGCCGCTCCTGGTAAAATCTGGCAAAAACAATGCAATAATCCGGAGAGAGCGCACCTCTTCGTTCACTCACCTTCATGCTTTCAGAGTCCATATACACTTCGAATATCTGGCGATTGCGCAGGTTATAAAGGAAGCCGATCCAGTCTTCGTACATTCTTTCGTTAATATACGCTTCCGACAGCCCCCAGTCGTCACAGAGAATACGGATAAAATCACAGGCTTCTTCTCTTAGCTGTGAATATTCATAAAAAAATTCAGGCCGATGATACGAACTTCCATAGGAAGAAAGCAGCATGGTCAGTCCAAGGATATCTTTATTCGGGATCTCTTTGTGAAAACGATGACTTATCCTGCTGCGGAATTTTTGTACGATCGCATATTCCGAAAGATTTCGGGCTCGTTTTTTCTGTTCATCCGTAAACTTCACCAGACCGGTTTTCTTTTGACGGCTGAAACTAAGCAGCAGATAGTGTACAATTTTAGGAAAACAAAATACCGGCAGATAATAATTTTCTTCCCGCAGGCATTGTCTGAGTTCCTCTCGCATGGCTGCATAGAAATTGTCGCTGTCGGTCATATAAAAGAAAGAGCGGAATTCTGTTTCCGCGCGTTTATTTTCCCCAAGCTCCACGGAACGGATATAGATCTTATGCTGATAAATCAGGCACTGCCGGATCATCCACTCATTTCCTTCTACAACCAGTCCCTGCCCGTTACGCCGGTTCACCAGAGTGAGATTGAATTTTTGGAGGATTTCTTTTACCGAATCAAGATCGCGTGATAAGAGCTTTCTTGAGCAATAAAGCTCCCGGCAAAGCTGTTCGACTGTTAATCTGCTGCCGCACAGACATCTGCGAGTCAGATAATAAACCTGCGAAGAATAACGCGCCCCCATTCGGCTGCCTCTTTGAAGCTGTGCCAGAAGCCTGGAAAGATAGGGTTCAGCAGTCACAGGATCTGTCATTTCGATATAATTTCCAAAAGCGCTTCTGGAAGCGATTCGGAATCCGTATTTTTCAGATTCTTTGTTGATCAATACAATCTCCTTGCGTATTGTATTGACTGCCACATCACAGTACGCGCTCAGTTCGCCGTTTGTCACAGGATGCTCTGCTTCCAGTATGATCTGAAGGATCTTTTTATCCGTTGTATTCAGCATATCTTCCCTCCTTCCGGTCGGTTGTTGTAAATGGATTATAACAGTTGACAAGCGCAAAACTCAATCAAGAATTGAAATGTGAAGAAAAAATGTTTTCCGTGAGTTTACTTGAAACCTCAGACAACATGTGATA
>JAJBVF010000081.1 GCA_020859965.1 Clostridiales bacterium | reverse complement strand
AGAAAGGCTGCTTGGGCGGAAGGGTGATGAATATGATTCAAAAGAGCATAGCAAGACTGGTGCAGTATGGTTTGGAGACCGGATTGATCCCGACGGAGGATGCGATTTTTACGGCAAACCGGATTCTGGAGCTGCTGAAGATTGATTCGCTGGATGAAACGGCAGAGACGGAGATTCGGGAGGCCTGCGCGAAACTCGGGAAGGGTGTCGGCGATGACAGCAGCGCTGTGGCTGATGCGGAAGAGCCGGTGGAGAGTCAGGCGGATATCGTGTCGGAACTTCCGGTGATTCTGGGAGAAATCTGTGATTACGCGTATGAGAATGGGATTCTGGAGGAAAATACCGTTGGCTACCGTGATTTGTTTGATACGAAGGTGATGGGACTGTTGGTGGATCGCCCGTCGAATGTGATCCGGAAGTTCAACAGCCTTTATGAGAAAGATCCGAAAGCGGCGACGGACGCCTATTATAAATTCAGCCAGGATACGGACTATATTCGCCGCTACCGGATTGCACGGGACAAAAAATGGATTGCCCCGACGGAGTATGGCGACCTGGATATCACAATTAATCTTTCCAAACCGGAAAAAGATCCGAAAGCGATTGCTGCAGCACGAAACGCGAAGCAGTCCGCTTACCCGAAGTGCCAGCTGTGTATGGAAAATGAAGGCTATGCGGGGCGGCTGAATCATCCGGCGCGGCAGAACCACCGTATCATTCCGGTGACGATCAATGACAGTGAATGGTACTTCCAGTATTCGCCGTATGTTTATTACAATGAGCATTGCATCGTTTTCAATAAACAGCATGTGCCGATGAAGATCGAGCGCGCGACCTTCGCGAAGCTGCTGGATTTTGTGACACAGTTTCCGCACTATTTTGTCGGTTCAAACGCGGATCTGCCGATCGTCGGCGGCTCGATTTTAAGCCACGATCATTTCCAGGGCGGCTGTTATGAGTTTGCGATGGCGAAGGCTCCGGTGGAGCGGGAAATTACTTTTGCGGGTTATGAGGATGTCGAGGCGGGGATTGTAAAATGGCCGATGTCTGTCATCCGCATCCGCAGTGAGAAGACAGAGCGTCTGATCGACCTGGCGGATAAGATTCTGCTCGCATGGCGGGGGTATACTGATGAAAGTGCGTTTATCTTCGCGGAGACAGATGGAGAACCGCACAATACGATCACCCCGATTGCCAGAAAGCGGGATGGCAAGTTTGAACTGGACCTTGTTCTGCGGAATAATATTACGACGAAAGAGCATCCGCTCGGTGTTTTCCATCCGCATGCAGAGCTGCACCATATCAAGAAAGAGAACATTGGCCTGATCGAGGTCATGGGTCTGGCGGTGCTCCCGGCAAGACTGAAGGATGAGCTGGAGCATTTGAAGGCGGCGATGGTCGAGGGGAGGGATATTTCTGAAGACGCAGAGCTTTCCAAACATGCGGACTGGGTGGAAGAACTGAAGCTGAAATATCGCAACAGTGACTGTACAGTCGGCGGCATTGGCATGGCGGAACCGCTTCGTTTTCTGCCGGAATCGATAGATAAGATCATCGAGGACGAGGTCGGACTCGTGTTCAGCAAGGTGCTGGAGCACGCCGGCGTTTATAAGCGCACGGAAGAAGGCCAGGCGGCATTCCTGCGGTTTGTGGGGAGCGTTTTGTGAAAAGAAATGGGCAGTAATACAGATTGTAGTTAAGAAAGAAAATTTTGGACATAATAAGATTGAAAAAGAATGAAAACAAGTGTTTCAGACTTTCAAGTCTGAAACTCTTGTTTTTTGAAACTTTGGGATATAATAGTAAGAAAAAAGAGGTGTGTGCCATGGCAGATTTGATAAGCCGTCCTGCTTATCTGGAGCAGTTGATACAGCATAGAGATGTTGATCTGATCAAAATTGTGACCGGAGTTCGAAGATGCGGGAAATCCTCGCTGCTTGATCTATATCACGGTTATCTGACAGAAGATGGTGTATCTGAAGATCACATTATCCATATGAATCTGGAATCACTAAAATACAGGAATCTGAGGGACTATCTTACCTTTTACGATTACGTCAGCGAGCGGATACTACAGAAAGGAAAAACCTACCTGATCTTTGACGAATTACAGGTCGTTGAACATTGGGAAAAAGCGATTGAATCATTTCGACTGGATTATAATGTAGATATTTATATCACCGGTTCAAATGCATATTTGCTTTCGACCGAATTTTCCACGCTGCTATCCGGAAGATATGTAGAAATCCGAATGCTGCCGCTGTCATTCAGGGAATTTCTGGACTTTTATGAGTTTCCTGCACATGTCTCCGCAGATGAAAAATTTCAGAAGTATCTTCAGTTTGGAGGCATGCCGATTCTCCGGGAATATCAGTTTCATGAGACAAGAATCAATCAGGCGTTGGAAGGAATTTATTCTACCGTTGTATTGCGTGATATTATGCAGAGAAATGGCGGGCAGCCAGATCAGCTTACACTTGAAAAGATCGTACGGTTTCTGTGTTCGAACATAGGATCGGCCACTTCGCCGAACAATATAGGAAACGTTTTGTCACATGAGGGAGATCTGACGGCAGGCAAAGGGAAACATGTCGCGGGCAAGACGGTCGCTAAATATATTGCCATGTTGACAGATGCATATATTTTTTATACGGTCAGCAGATATGATGTCAAAGGAAAACAGCTGCTGAAAACTCTGGAGAAAAACTATATTGTGGATATTGGATTTCGCAACATGTTTCTCGGATATCGGGATGCGGATCGCGGACATATTCTGGAAAACATCGTTTATCTGGAACTGCTAAGGAGAGATTATCGCGTTTATATCGGAAAAGTAGGTGAGACTGAGATTGACTTTGTCGCGGAAAAACCGGATGATAAACTATATGTACAGGTCACAGAAAGCATGCTGTCCGAAGAAACCAGAGAGCGGGAACTGAGACCCCTGCGTATG
Organism: Clostridiales bacterium; assembly: GCA_020859965.1. Classification (GTDB taxonomy): domain Bacteria; phylum Bacillota; class Clostridia; order Lachnospirales; family Lachnospiraceae; genus Choladousia. The sequence goes on along the minus strand of JAJBVF010000081.1, from coordinate 1,882 downwards.
ATAGCGGACAATTATGAGAAGATTATACTTTCCATGGACCGGGATTATATCAGATCTTATGATGGAATAAAATCAATCAATATTGTAGACTGGTTATTGAAAAAATGAAGAGAAGATGTGTTTGGATTTTCACATGTAAACGTAAATACAAACACATCTTCATAGTTTATGGTGCCTTTTATTTCAATACAAGATCCGATGCACCGCTCACGATGAAACCGACGTCGGAAACGGAACCACCCGCTGTGATCGTACTGTTGTAATCCTTTGAGGAGATGGAAAGCTTTGAACCGTTTACAGTGTACTCGCCATTCCAGCCGTCTGAAAGAGAAATGTCGCTGCTGAAGGTGAGCGTCAGACTCCAGCCGGAGAGGTCGCTGCCGGAACAGTTTTTCAGCTCCAGACTGTACTGGTAAAAGGATACGCCGTCGGTTTCCCACTGGTTGACGACATTTGCTGTGTATTCGATCGTACCATCGTCTGTTGTAAAACTGCTGCTTTCAGCCGCGGAGCCATCTTCCGGAGATACAAACATATGGTCCTCTGCGGAGCCGTCCCCCGCTGTGGAGCTGTTCCCGGCGGAGATACTGTCCGATCCATTGCTGTTTGCTGTCATGTCAGAAAGAGAAGTTCCGGTCAGCATCTGATACAGCCATTTTCCGGAGTCGGTGAGATCTTCTTCCGTAAAGCCGCTGGTCTTACTGCAGTCTGCCCGCAGGATCGCGCAGGTCTCATCTTTATTGGAAAGATTCCATGCGGCACAGCTGAGCCCATAGTTATCCAGCAGCTCCATCCACTGATCTGCCTGACCCTCATCAATGGAGCCGCCTCCGCTGGCATCACAGATGCCGTATTCCGACACGAAAACGGGAAGTCCCGCTTCTACGGCTGAAGTGAGTGTACTCCTCAGGGAATCGGTGTGAGTGGCCGCATAAAAATGCAGGGTATACATGATGCTGTCATAGCCGGTGATGGGGTCAGCGGCTGCCTGATCTACATACTGGGACCAGTTCGGGGTCCCGACTAGAATCACAGCCTCCTCATCGTTGGCACGGATGATGGGGATGATTTCTTCAGCGTAGGCTTTGATATCTGCCCAGGTCGTGTCACCATTCGGCTCATTGCAGATCTCATACAGGACATTCGTATGGCCAGCGAAGGCGGAAGACATTTCTTCAAAAAAGGCTTTTGCCTCTTCGATATAAGTATTCGGATTGCCATCGGATAGGATGTGCCAGTCTACAATGACATACATGTCTGCTTCTGTGGCGCATTCTACACCCTTTTTAATCAGATCCTTCAGATATTCCTGATCACCGTCGGTACAATATCCGCCGGTCTCGGCTGTATACATAGCCAGGCGGATGAGGCTGACGTCCCATTCATTTTTCAACTGTGAGAAACATTCCTCGTTGATATAATCCGGATTCCACGCGATGCCGTGCGTGCTGATGCCTTTGAGCTGCACCGGATTTCCTTCGCTGTCCGAGAGCTGTGTGCCGATGACCTGCAGCGCACCGTTGACGGATGGAGCGGCAGTCGGGCTGTTCTCTTCTTCGGCCTTTTCAATGGATTCCTCTGCACAGACCTTTGTTGTATTCAGAAGACTGGAAAGAATGAGCAGTCCGATGGTAAACAGGATAAAAAGGGAAAATGGCTGCCGAAATAATATAGAAGTAATTTTTTGAACCATGGCGATACCTCCAGTTATTCTATTTATTTGTAACCATTCAGAACAGCAGGCCAAAGGTCGTCCTTTCATTTCGATGCGGCTCTGAAGGGTTACATTTATTTTATCAACAGTGCAGGAAAATGTCACGTTTTTTATCTTTTATGTGTAGTAATTCAGCGAAAATCTTTGTCATGAGAAGTTAGAAAAATT
>JAJBVF010000125.1 GCA_020859965.1 Clostridiales bacterium | reverse complement strand
CTTGTAGACAAAACCAAAACCAGGGATCTCCTCTTTTGTTGGAGGGCCCTGGCTCTATTATCAAATGTTATTCCTCAGTTCCATTCCTTTGCCAGCAGGAAATCACGAATGTTACGGTGCTTGATCCCGTCCCGGCTCATATCAAACTCATCCAGCGTGACGACGTATTTGGGGAAGTTGTCCCGGATGCCGGAAAATGCGCCAAACTCCCGCTTGACCGTTTCCTCGCTCGCCAATAGATAGGCGACCTGTACATACAGCTTTTCTCCACGATTTTCGCAGACGAAGTCGATCTCTTTGTCGCCAACCTTTCCAACGGTGACGTTATAGCCCCTGCGTAGCAGCTCCATATAGACAATGTTTTCAAGGACCAGATTAATGTCTCTCTGGTTGCTGCCGTATACCGCTTCCCGAATGCCATGATCGGCCACATAGTACTTCTCATTAACAGTCAGTATCTTCTTTCCTTGCAGGTCTTGACGCTTCACCTGATAGAACAGAAACGCATCTGTGCAAGCCTTCGTATAGTTCAGAACAGTTTCCGTTGATACAGAACGGCCTTCACTTTTCAGATATTTGGAGATCGCTGTGGACGAAAAAGTGGTGCCGATATTCGCCGTGATGTATGAAATGATTCGCTCCAGCATATCTACATCACGGATGTTGTTTCGCTTGACAATGTCCTTCAGCTCAACGGAGTTGAATAGATCGCGCAGGTATTGGCGGCAGGCATTGTCCTCATATCGGAGGTTGTTCAGATAAGGCATCCCGCCAAGGGTCAGGTATTGGTTGAAGCATTGGCGTGTATCCGTATCCGGGTAAACACTATGATACAACTCGATGAACTCCGAAAAAGAAAACGGATAGATTACGAACTCTACATACCGTCCGGCGAGATAGGTGGCAAGCTCGCCAGAGAGCAGCTTTGCGTTGGAGCCGGTGATATAAATATCGCAGTCCAACTCTACCCGGAAAGAGTTAATACATTTCTCCCAGTCCTGGACTTCCTGTATCTCGTCAAAGAACAGATAGACCTTTCCCGACATTTGGGCTGACCGGCGGAGAATCTCCTCATGCAGTGCTGTTGCGGTACACAGATGGGCATTGCTCATATTTTCAAAATTCAATGCAATAAATTGTCTGCGGTCCACACCGCTTTCGGCAAGCTCCTCTTGAATCAGATCAAGCATAACGGACTTTCCACTGCGGCGGATGCCCGTCAGCACCTTAACAAGCTCACTTCCGATAAACGGACGGATGCGGCTCATATAGGTTTCCCGTTTAATCATGTCCATCGCCTCCTGTACCTTTTACAATATAATAGCACAGACATGGTCGGGATTCAAGACGAAAAATCCACTTTTATCAGTTGTATCTGATAGAAGCAAGAATCTGACAGGTTCCGGCAGGAACAGAGAAACCAAAAACCAGTGCCAATTTACTGATGCTCCATAAACAGAATTTGAGCCAAGGCGTTGTTGCAAGGCAAACGCTCCGCATACTTGGTTGGGGAATCCCCAAATCCCTTTTGAACATCCCCATTGGGGATGGGCTGCGCATTCCTGCGGAACGCTTAATCAATAAATACTGAAAGCTGTTGAGCAAGCGATGAAGAAAACATGAAGATAACTTGGTACGGTACGGCATCGATTCTTCTGGAGATTGCTGAAACGTCTTTACTCTTCGATCCGTTCTTGAAATGTCTTCCAAACGGATATGAGTCAAAGAAACTGTACCGTCAACGGGAAGCAGCATTCGGAACTGCGGCTAACATTTTGATTACGCACGGACACATGGATCATCTGTCCAGCGTTATGTCTCTGTATGAGAATAAACCGTGTACAATATTTCTGACGGGTACGCCGGCGACGACACTTACAAAGCAGGGATTTCCTGAGGCGAAACTTCACAGGATCGCACCAGGCGATGTGCTTCATTTTCCGGGTGTCTCTGTTTGCGTTTATCAGGGAAAGCATATTCACTTCGACGCCAAACTTATATTACAAAAAGCGTTCAGCTTAAACGCCTGGAGACATTTTTCACGTCTGCTCTATTTGTTGCAATTAAACTTTCAATACAGAGAGAACAACGAAATTGTTTTTTATGAGATCCGGGCGGAGGGAAAACGCATACAAATCATGGGCAGCGCAGATTTGGCTGATGAGGTGGAATACCCAATCGGGGCAGACGCCCTGATTCTGCCTCATCAGGGGCGAAGTGATATTGATTCGCATAATGAGGCAATCATAAAGAGACTAAATCCCAAGCGTGTATTACTTGACCATTACGATGACGCCTTCCCTCCGATTAGCGAGCTGGTTCCTGTAGACGCCTTTTGCAAAAAAATGTCTGTAACGGTGCCTACAGAGAACTTGATAGAAGGCAGGCCAATAGAAATCTGACTTAAAAGGAAAATACTCACGTTTACACTTCAGTTGCATTTTTATAGGAATCAGGTAACGCTATGAGCAAAGAAAATGATAAGGTTTTAGAAGCCTCCGTAGGCATGGCAATCGTTGATGCGTTGCCCGTGCTGTGCTTTAGCGCCTCTATGATTTTAATTGGGCAAGCCTATCAGTCTACTATATTCATGGTCGGCGCAAGAGGAACAGTGGGCGCAGACCGTGGAGACGATTTTGGAATGGATTGGCCAGTATTGAGGAGACGAGAGAAACTGCGCATCCAAGCAGAGATCGCAAACAAAGAATTAACCAACTGCCTATATTTTAACAGTGATAAATAGGCAATAAGACAATAAGAAAAACCCGGTGCAGGACATGAGCGATTTTAACGCCCACGATTTGCACCGGGCTTTATTATTCCTGATATAGCTTTAGGAGAATACCGAGAAATGTAGCGACACTTTTGCGGTTGTCTCCTGCATGGGCACACAGCACGCAGCTCATATGTTCTTCGCAATCCACCGGCGTCCAGGCAAACTCTCCGGAAAAAACGTTTAGAAAACCCGCTGCAATGCACACGCCTTTTCCGGCAGCCACGTTCGTCAGGGTTGTGTCATGATTCTGGCTGTTGAAATGCTTCACTCCATAGGTGCGAACAATGCGATTCTGCAAATCTCGAACTCTAGGTCGATGGCAGAATAATGCCCACCAGTTCAGTTTCAAGTCATGCCCCCGTGAGGGGGCAACTAGTCTTTGGGCACTGGTGATGCAGGCGGCCCATGTTTCAAGTCATGCCCCCGTGAGGGGGCAACGGCAAATTTCACCAAAAAAGAGACAATTTTTGGCGAAATCGTGCCAATCAGCTCCTTGCATAGGTAGAAATGCAAGGAGAAAAGGAATTTGCGGGCCCAATGAGGGCGGATCGATTCGTTTTGAGCGATTGTTTTCCGCGCGAACCTGATGGCAAACTGGCAGCGAAAGACGTTCGCTTTGACCTAGAGCATAATCACATCGTCCTGTTCATAGCGCAAGCCACGGCCAAGAGATTCGATTTTGGGACGCCAGTTGCTGCCCAGGCGGTACAGCCGCACGGAATCCTTTTCTTCATTTGACCACAGAAGGCAATCAGCGGAGAGGAGACGGTGATGTTGCCGAAGCAGAAGACAGAATCGATGTACTGGCGGGTACCCGAACCTTTTCTGTTCCGCCTACCTTGACGGCAATGGCCTCGTTTTGCAGAGACAGATAGGTTTCCGGCGTCAGGATGTAGAGGGTATTTTTCAGCTGTTTCATTCTTCTACCTCTCCCAGTGCCAGCTGCCAGAGCGACCGGCAATAGCTTTTAGTGGTGTATTTCCATTGGGGCTGACAGACCGACAGCATGGAGCACTTTTTGCACTTCGCACTGTAGCGCCCTATGGGCAACGTGTCCTGCGTTAGCAGAGCCTGTACCTTTTGCGCCGTCTCTACGGTCTTTTCCCGCAAAGCAGGGGTAATTGCCACCTCGTCTCGCCGATGGGAATTGATGTAGAAAATAGCGCCTGTGGGGACGGTTCCTCCGAATTGCTCCTCCAAACACATGGCCTGGGCGCAGAGCTGAATGTGATATTCCTCCTCGCCCTTCCGCACAGAGCCGTGCTTATACTCCACCGGATGCAGCCGAAACCGGCCCTCGCCATAGGGCAGGGCCACCCCGTCGGGGGCAGCATGGGCCTCAACGCAGTCGCATTTCCCATTGACGCCCAGGAACCGGGAGAAAACACTCAGCTCATAGAGCAGCAAGTCCTCTCCCTTCTGCTCCACCCGGGCGGTATGTACGCGCTGGTGCTGAAGCCGCCCGGCAGCGGTCTCCGCGTTTTCCACCCATGCCTGGTCCAATGCCAGCAGCCCGCACCGCCGAGGGCAATACCCATACTGGGCCAACCAGGAGAGAGGAAACAGCTCTCGGTCAGCGGAAAAGCTCGGCATCTTCCGGCACCCGGTTCCAGCTGATGTCGCCGTAGGGGGAGGTCAGGAAACCGATATCCACCCCGGCGGGGCGACGCTCCAGGGAAACCGTGGCGTTGTAGTCCTGCCAGGAGCGGGGGTAGGCCACCTCTGGCTTCTTCTCCACCTGCGCCAGGTCAAAGAGGTGGTGGGTGGGGGCGCAGCCCAGACGGGCCTGGCGTTTGCGCTGCTTCAAATCGGAATCGGTGCCTACATGACGGAAGATGACCAAGGGGGTGATGACTGCCATCTCCCCCTTGCTGGCGGAGCGGTCATGCTCGTACATATTGAGAATGGCCTCAAAGAGGGCCTTCAGGTCGCTCTCGTTAAAACCGGTCTCCTGGGCCAGGTTTGCGCTGATAAAACCACGGGCTTCGTAGAGACCGTAGGGTGTGAACTGTGTCATACCCGTTTAGGTGGAAGTGACCTCGAATTTTCCTTGATTTTTCAAG
>JAJBVF010000113.1 GCA_020859965.1 Clostridiales bacterium | reverse complement strand
CCTTTGCAGGCGGGTCAGGGAGAATCTGCATGATAGACTTGACGATGGTGGTCTTGCCGGCGCCGGTTTCCCCTACGAGGCCCAGCGTTTTGCCCCGTTCCAACTCAAAGGAAACGCCGTTGACCGCATGAACGATCTCCCCATCAGAGGTGTATTCCACAACCAGATCCTTAACGGACAGCAAAATATCTTTCTCTTTGCTCATGTTCGCGTTCACCTCAGTTCTTTAGTTTCGGATCCATGGCATCCCGCAGGGCATCGCCAAACATATTCATAGCCAGCACGAAAATGGCAATGCACAGGCCCGGCCACAGCATTTGCAGCGGATGCGTACGCATGGAATCCTTTGCAGCGGTCAGCATTGCGCCCCACTCCGGCGTGGGCGGCTGAATGCCCAGACCCAGATAGCTCAGGCCAGCGGCGCCCATGATGGTACCGCCGATGCCCATGGTGGTTGACACGATCATAGGGGCAACTGCGTTGGGCAGAATGTGAGTAAAGATAATCTTCGGCGTGCTGCAATCAATAGCCTTAGCTGCCTCCACATACTCCTGCTCGCGAACCTGAAGGAACTGAGCGCGGATAGTACGAACGCCTCTGGCAATGCCGCCGACGCCCATAGCCAGAACCGTGTTGAAGAAGCCGCCGCCCAAAGCGGTGGAGATGACGATGGACAGTAGAATGCTGGGGATGGCCTGGATGATATCCAGCAGGCGCATAATCAGGTTATCCACCCAACCGCCGAAGTAGCCAGCGATGCCGCCCACAACAATGCCGAACACCACACTGAATGCCTCAGCGCACAACCCCAGAGCCAGGGAATACCGGGCTCCGTACAGCAAACGGCTGAAGATATCCCGGCCAAACTCGTCCGTGCCGCACAGGTGCTCCAGGGACGGAGCGGCGTACCTGTTGGCTATATCCACCGCTTCATAATCATAGGGCGCAATCAACGGGGCAAAAATAGCAGCAAAGACAAAAATTGCAATAATTACAAGGCCAATGACCGCCGATTTGTTTTTGAACAGGCGTTTCATCACCTCTCCGAACTGACTCTGCTTCTTCACCTTTTCCCTGCCAAGCGCTTCATCGCTGGTGATTTCGGAAGCAGGTTTCGGGGGCGTTTTATAATGGAATTTCACCTGGTTTGTCATAGCTTCCATGGTTACACCTCCTGCCCGGTTTTTGCCTTCTTAGGTTTTTTCATTCTTTTGCCGGAGCGTTCATACTGTGCCTTGATACGCGGATCCACAAACGCAAACGCCAAATCCACCAGCAGCATAATGATGCTAAAGGTCAGCGCCAGAAACAGCACCGTACCCTGCACCACAGGGTAATCCCGGTTGTTGACGCCTGTCGTCAGATAGACGCCCATGCCTGGGATGGTAAACACATTCTCAATAATCAGCGCGCCGCCCATGCTCTGGGCCAGGCCGCTGCCCAGACCATTGATCAGCGGGATTACGCCATTGGGAAGCGCCGTCTTATACAGGATGGCATTCTCAGACAAGCCCTTAGCTCTCGCTGTGGTGACATAGTCCGCCCGAATGACCTCCAGCATCTGAGAACGGGTTTGACGCGCCTGTCCGGCGATGCCGCCCAGAGAACCGGCAATCACCGGCAAAATCCAGCCATACCAATGTTCAATACCATAGGCAGGCAAAATCCCCAAGTTCAGCGCGAAGATGATGACCAGCATCGGGGCAACCCAGAACTCCGGCAAAGAGATGCCGATCAGGGAGATCATCATGCAGATTCTATCTGCCAGGCCATTATGATGAACGGCGGCAGTGATGCCCAGCGGGGTGCCGATTGCCACACGAATCACCATGCAGCACACGGCAAAGAACAGCGTTCTGGGGAAACGGACGGCCAGCTCACTGGCAACCGAGGTGTTAAAAATATAAGAGTTGCCAAGGTCAAACTGGATAAACGTCTGATACAGAAATCTGCCCAGTCTGACAATATAGGGGTCGTTCAGCCCCATAGTATCTCGCAGTGCATCCAGCTCAGCTTCCGAGGCTGTGCTGCCCAGAATGATTTCGGCCGGGTCTCCAGGGACAAAATACATAATCGTAAAAATCAAGATCGCAACGCCCACCAATACCGGGATCATCAACAGGATGCGCTTGATAACATATCGGATCATAACACCATACCTTTCTAATAAAGATGGGGGCATCAAAATCAAACCGGGTTTGAAGTTGATGCCCCCGCGCAAACAAAGTTAAATTCTACGGAAGGCCTCCGCTACCGATCACAGCAGGAGACGATTACCAGGTTAGGATGCAAAGGTGCAGGCGTTAATGGCAATATTCAGCTGCGAGGTATGCTGAATGTCACTGATCCAGTTGACGTAAACCTCGTTCTTCTGACGCTGATACAGGCCGATGGTATAGCACTGTTCCATGATATAGTCATTCAGTTCCTCAATCGCCTCGGCAGTGGAGGTGCTGGTGAAGCTGGCCGTGCGCACCAGTTCTTCCAGAGTGTCATCTTCAATAAACTGCGTGCTGCCGTAGCTGTTGCCGGTGACGCTGAACCACTGGTAGGTCTTTTTCATTTCTTTGGCTACGGTGCTCCGCTCGTTCATAAAGATGTCCCATGCGGTCTCATCGGTCTGCGTGACCGACACCACAGACTGATCCACCATATCCAGGGTGTAGGGAATACCGAGCACAGAGAGATACGCGCCCAGCAGTTCGCAGGCATCACTGTTGTTGGAGTTGGCCAGGATATTGATATTCAGGTCAGAGACAGCGATTCCGGTTTCTTCCGTGAATGCGTCCAAATACTCCTGGGCAACATCGGGGTCATAATCATAGTAATCATAGTCCTCGCTATCCCAGTCGGCGTTATAGTAGTCGCTATAAGTGGAGAAGAAGGAGTTGACTTCTGTTGCATATCCGTTCTCTGCACCATCAATGATGTCAGAAGTGCTGAAGCAATAGGCAACGGCTTTGCGCAGGTTGATATTGTTCATGGGGGAGGAGTCGCTGCAGTTGAAGCAGAGCCAGAGCACCAGGTTCTTCTCTACCGCTTCGATGGTGAAATCGTCAGCATACTCGCCGCCGTCCTCAAAGTAAACCGCATCGCCGGATGCAACACAGTCAGAAATGTCAATGGTGCCGGTCTGCAGGGCGATGGCTACCTGGCTCTTGTCACCAATGATCTGTAACTCGATGACATCCACATTGGCCACGGAAATGGGGCAGCGGTCGCCGTCCTTGTTCCAATAATTCTCATTCACTTCAAAGGTCAGGCTGCTGCCGCTCTGGAAGTCGGTCATGATGTAAGCGCCGGTGCCGACAGGGGTAGTTGCCATCTGATCCTCAGATGCCTCATAGGCCTCCTGCGAAACGATCCAGATAGCGGCCAAACAGGATTCTATTGCACCAACAGGGGGGTCTTCCTCTTCAGCAGTGAAAATTACAGTGTAATCATCCACGATCTCGCAGCTGGCAAGATCGGAAACGGTGTTGAGGCTGGCAGCCTTGATCGTGTCAAAGCAGAATTTGACATCGCTGGAGGTGATGTGGTTTCCTTCGGAATCGTAGATGTTTTCGTAGAGGACAACTTCACAGGTGCTGTCGCTGGTCATTTCCCAGCTCTGAGCAAGCTGCGGATAGAAGTTGCAGTCTCCATCTTCGTAAATCAGCTTTTCATAGACCAGGAAAATCTCGTCCAGGCGGTTGTTCGCGTTGTCTGCCAGCATCGGGTCAAAGGAGCCGGCATTGTTCGTCGTGCCGACGATCACCTTGGTACGGCCATCCTCTGTGGTGCGAACAGTGCCGGTGGAGGTGCTTTCCGACTCACTGCTTGACTCGGACGAGGCGTCTGAAGTGGCGGCATCGCTTGAGGAGGATGCGCTTCCTTCCGAGCTGTCTCCCGTGCTGGAGCTGGAGCTGGAACTGCTGCCGCAGCCGGCCAGCAGGCTCAGACACATTGCCATTGCCAGCAATAACGATAAGTACTTCTTTGCTTTCATTTTACATTTCCTTTCTAAATGAAATTGGTGGGCGTTGACTGTTTCCTGCAATCCTTGCCCTGGCTTTCTGAAAAATTCCGACCGTCTAAACAGCATCCGAAATTTCCCCTCTTCTGTTCCTCACAGAAGTGACATATTCCCGTATGCGACCTTGTACAAATTTTATCAAAACAGTTTGAATAAAGCAATTCGTTTTACATAATAGTCCGTTTTTTAATCCACAGTCTGCATAAATAAAGTGAATAATCCATAATTCGGGATGATACACGGGGCCTTGCTGCAATTACCGGGTAACGCAGCCGTATGGATTCCGTCCAAAGGACGCCCATATCGTGTCCTGTCGTTGTAGCGCAATTCAACCGAAAACCAGGGCAACGGTTCAATTTTCTCTCATCACGTCACCTCACTCCAAACTCTCGGCACTGGTATGCCTGGGTGCACCGCCGCCGGAAGCGCAGCCGCCAGGACAGGCGGCGCCCTTCAGCAGCGCCCCTCTATAGGCGCCTGATTGTATCTTTTCCAATTCCGCACGCACTGCGCTCAGTCCTGCAACCGTTTCCGCAGGCGCCGCCTCTGCTTCGGGAAGCGGATCGAATGGGGTTGCCGCATCCAGCTGCTCCCTCCAAACCTTCATTGCCGTAAAACGGCTGACACAGGCGCGCCGGAACATGAACGCCAGTTCGTAGGTCGTCAGCGTGAACAGGCCGTCCACCGTCTCCGTTTTGCCGGCGGTGCAGGAGTTGAGATATACCACCAAAATGTCGTCTTCCGGTATGCCGGTTTCGTGCGCATAAAAGCGTCTGACGAAGCACGCTGCAAAGGCCTGCTGTGTGCCAATGCCGGACAGATGGGCGCGCAGCTGAGGAT
>JAJBVF010000341.1 GCA_020859965.1 Clostridiales bacterium | reverse complement strand
GATTTACGGCTATGATGTGATTCATGGATTTCGCACGGTGACGCCGATTCCGCTGGCAGAGAGCTGTGCCTGGGAACCGGATCTCTGGGAGCGGACAGCCCGGCTGGCTGCAAAGGAGGCGACTGTCGCAGGTGTGCATATGACGTTCGCACCGATGGTAGATGTGGCGAAGGATGCCCGCTGGGGACGTGTCAGTGAGGGCGCCGGAGAGGATGTCCTGCTGAACGGAGACTATGGAGCGGCCAAAGTGAGAGGATTCCAGGGCGATGATCTGACAAAAGAGGATGCGATGGCTGCCTGTGTGAAGCATTTTGCGGCGTATGGAGCGATTGAAGCGGGAAGAGACTACAATCGGGTTGATATGTCCTTACAAAAATTATGGGATGAATATCTTCCTTCTTATAAAGCATGTATTGATGCGGGAGCGCGTGCGGTCATGCCTGCGTTCAATGACATCAATGGTGTGCCATGTTCGGCAAATGAATGGCTTCTGCGCGATGTCCTTCGGAAGGAATGGGGATTTGACGGCATGACGGTCAGTGACGCGAATGCGATCGCTGAGTGTGTGAACCATGGGATTGCAGTGGATCAGCGGGATGCAGCAAGACAGTGCCTGCAGGCAGGCGTAGACATGGATATGACGTCCAATTCTTATATTGCGCATATACAGGAGCTGATCGAAAGCGGAGAGCTGGAGGAATCTGTGCTCGATGAGTCGGTGGCAGACATTCTGCGTGTAAAGTTTGAACTGGGACTGTTTGAACATCCCTACCGCACCAATGAGGAGCGGGAAGCAGGAGCGATGCTCACAGAAGAAGCGAGAAAGCTGGCGCGGGAAGCGGCTGAGAAATCGTTTGTGCTGCTTAAAAACGAAGCGGTCCTTCCGCTCGCAGCGGATACCAGACTGGGGATTTTTGGTCATCTTGCGGCAGACCGGGGAGAGATGACCGGCGCGTGGTCGATCGGGGCAAATCCGGACGACTGCCTGAGCATCATTGATGCCTGCGGGCAGCGCGGCGTAAAATATCAATATCTGGAAAACCAGGATCTGAAGAATAGAATCGCAGAGATTGCTGCTGATTCCGACGTTCTTATTGCGGCGATCGGAGAGAATAAGGATGAAAGCGGAGAGGCGGCGAGCCGTGCTTCGATTACTTTAAAGGACAGTGATGTTCAGCTTGTCGATATGCTGCTTGAAGCAGGAAAAGCGGAAGGCAAGCCGGTCGTCGTCGTACTCTTTAACGGACGTCCGCTGGCTATCCCGCAGCTGGCCGAAAGTGCGGATGCGATTCTTGAGGCATGGCATCCGGGCGTGGAAGCCGGTCCGGCGGTTCTGGACGTTTTATTTGGAGATGTGAATCCATCCGGTAAGCTCACAACGACTTTCCCATATGCGAGCGGCCAGTGCCCGATGTATTATGCACATATGAACACGGGAAGGCCGGGCGGGAAATCCAAGTTTACGTCCAAGTATTTAGATACCCCGCTGGAGCCAGTTTATCCATTTGGTTACGGGCTGAGCTATACGACCTTTGAATATAATGACTTATCAGTGGGAAAAATCACAGAGAAGGAATGTTTCCGCGTGACGGTTACGCTGAAAAATACCGGGAACCGAGCGGGAGAGGAAATTGTACAGTGCTATGTGCAGGATGTGGTTGGATCGCGCGTGCGTCCGGTGAAGGAACTAAAGGGATATCAAAAAATTCGGCTTGAGGCGGGAGAAGAGCAGCAGGTAGTGTTCGAGCTTCCATTTGAAAAGCTGGGATTTTATAACAGAGAACTGAAATATGTCGTGGAACCGGGAGAATTCCGGATCTTTGTGGGCGGAAATTCCAGGGATGTGCTGGAAGAGAGTGTGATCCTTTGACGTACCGCCGCTGAGACTGCCTTAGTGCGGAAGCGTACTTTAAGAGCTTAAGAACGAAACCTTGCGCAGAAAGATAATATTTTGGTTCCGGCTTGTCCGTGTCAGGAAAAATAGAATAACAGGAGTTCGTTTATGGAAATTGTCTTATTATTGCTCAAACAGAGCCTGATCATGTTTGTGTATCTGCTGATCGGATACCTATTATATAAGAAGAAACTGGTGAGCAAACAGGGAAGTGCCGACATGGGACGGATGCTTTTATATGTCATCATGCCGGTGGCGATCCTGAAATCCTATATCCGGGAGTTCAGTATGGAACTGCTGGAGGGGCTGGTCGTTTCATTTGTTCTGGCATTGCTGTCATTGATCCTGTCAGTGGTGGTGAGTCGTCTGCTGTTCCGAAAGGAAGAGGGTGTGGAACGCTTCGGAGCTGCGTTTTCCAACGCGGGCTTTATCGGGATTCCGCTGGTGCAGATGGCGCTCGGTACAGAAGCTGTCTTCTACGTGGCCTCGTTTGTGGCAATCCTGAATATTCTGCAGTGGACGTATGGCATATTAGTCATGACAGGCGACAGATCTGTGATCAGTCTGCGGAAAATCAGTACGAACCCGATCGTGATCAGTTTTCTGGCCGGCTTGCTTCTGTTTTTTGCTCCGATCACACTGCCGGATATGCTGACTGATATTATAGGTACGCTTTCCTCCATGAACGGACCGGTCGCTATGATCGTACTCGGGGTATATCTGGCGCAGGTGCCGCTGAAATCTCTGTTTACGGACAAACTGGTGTACAAGTGTACGCTCGTGCGCCTGCTTTTGATACCGGCGCTGACAATCGTATTGATGTTCCTCGTTCCTGCCGAATATCAGACGATCAAGCTGACCGTGCTGATCGCGGCATCGGCTCCGGTGGGAAGCAATGTAGCGATTTTTGCACAGCTGTACGGACAGGACTATACCAGGGCGGTCAAAGAAGTGTGCCTGAGCACGCTGCTGTGCATCATTACGCTGCCGCTGATCGTTGGCGCGGCAAATCTGGTATTCTGATTTCGAGCTTAAAAAATTCGGCTGGTATTTTGACGCTCTGTGTATTGCTGCGGGCGAACAGCAGCGAAAATACTCCGCCAGGGAAATATTAAGCTTAGGGGCGGCGAGGATTTTTCTGCTATGTAGATGGTGCATTTGAAAACTGCACGGACAGAATTTCTGATCCGGATATATGTATCAATTATAAAAAAGAAAGGACGAGGAATTGTATTATGGATAGGATGCAGGAATATATTCGAAATGAGCAGAACACAAAGGCGGAGCGTTTCCGCATTCTGAACCCGATGACGAGAAAAGGGCAGATTTTGTTTACCGGGTCTTCTCTGATGGAGCAGTTCCCGATTCAGGAGCTTCTGACGGATCTGGGTTCGGATCTGGTGATCTACAACCGTGGCATTGGCGGCTACACGTCGGATGATATGCTGGCACACATGGAAGAACAGGTATTTGGAACGGAACCATCGGTCATTTTTATCAACATCGGGACGAATGACCTGGGCGATAACAGCCGTCCGTTTGAGGAACAGCTGGCGAAGATGCTGAAAAATTATGAGGAGATCCTGACACAGATCAGAGAGCGGCTGCCGGAGACAAAGGTTTATATGATGGCTTACTATCCGGTAAATGAGACGGACAAGGTGCCGGAAGGCTGGGGCGCGGATCTGTTTGTCAACCGCAACAACCGCAATCTGCCGGTCGCGAATGCGGCGGTACGGAACCTGGCGGAAAAAATGGGGAATGAATTTATCGATGTCAATGAAGGCCTGACTGATGAGCGTGGGATGTTGAATGCGGAGTTTACCATCGAAGGTGTCCACATGTACGCGAACGGATACCGGGTAGTGCTGGAAAATATGAAAAAATATCTGGGATTGTAACAGAGACCCAAAACGCAGCATAAAAAATGTCGTTTTTGAAGTAAAAAATAACATGGTACCTTTTTCGACAATTCAGTACAATGAGCATAGTAAATGCGAATGACAAAATAATACGGAAAAGAAATTGTCGCTCGCAATCTTGCATCATTTTATAAAAGGGGGATAAAAATGGGCAACCAAAATCCAACAACCAAAAAGAAGGGATTGGGTACAGCGTTTACCTGGTTCCACGCAACCTCTGTCAATGGCGGCGCGATGGCCATCGCGGCTACGATTTCTACATACTTTTCCCTGTATGTACAGAATGAAATCGGTATCACGGCGGCACAGTTATCTGTCATCCTGCTGATCTGTTCTTTGTGGGATGCGATCAATGACCCGATGATGGGCGTGATCTGCGACTCGATCAATCCGAAGCAGGGGCGCTATCGTATCTGGTTTACCTTCACACCGATTTTCCTGCTGGTAGATATGTTCCTGCTGTTCTCGAACCCGGGATTCATTCAGGGCAGTGCGACAGCAAAATGTGTATATGTATGTCTCACCTACATGTTCTACGGCATGATCGTTACCGCTTACACGATGCCGCAGATGGCGATCCTTCCGGCAATGACGCTGGACGATGGGGAGCGGAACTCTATAGTTGCAAAGGGCGCCGGAGTCTGCGCACTGGCGTTCACGGTTGCTTCCACGTTCTCCACACAGCTGGTTGAGATTTTTGGCAGCTACCGCACCCTGATGTGCCTCTATGCGGTACTGGCAATTGTTTCCTTCTGGGGTCTGTATAAAACCTCCGAAGAGCGTTATGTAATGCCGAAGGATCCGAACGCAGCAGGGCTGAAGCAGCTGGTGTATGTATTCCGTCACAAAGAGATCTGGCCGGTAATGCTTTGCTGGTGTCTGGCTGCTGTCAGCTATGGTTTCATGTTCGCATCGTCTGTATATTACGCACAGTATATTCTGGTTCCGGATCGTGTAGATCTGGCTACGATGGATGAGGCGACGATCGGTGCTCTTACCGGTACGACGATTTCTACCTACATGGGCTTTATCTCCGTCGG
>JAJBVF010000512.1 GCA_020859965.1 Clostridiales bacterium | reverse complement strand
CGGCATGGATTCGCTCATGGAATGTGCGCGTGAAGAGGTGTTATAGAAGGAACGACTGGCAGAACTTAATTTGGAGATGAGGTACTGAGATAAATACCGGAACGAAGTGCGGAAGGTGCGGGAGTCAATACCGGATCCTGTATCGAAGACTGGATGTGTTACTGTGGACGAAGAGACAGGCGAATCAATAGCAGATGCCGGCGTCAGAATTTGATTACTGCATAACATCAAAATCAGCCCGATTCGGGGCCAATGCATCCATCTGATCTTTGCTATAATCTGTCTGGAAAATCTGGACAAAGGAGGAAATGAGATGGATTTGGAAACATTGGTGGGAGGCGGTTTTCTGATCGTGATGATCGTCCTGACGCTCATAAATGAGGTGCTGTATCACAAAATATTCCGGGTGACCTATTTCGGCGCGCGTGGAATCCTGAGAGAAATTTTGGGATGCTTTATAGCGGCATGCATAGAGATCGTGATTGTTGCCATGATCATTAATAAGATTTTTGGCACCAGCTTTTTTGTGAATTGATCTGCCCTGAATTGCACCGGGAGTGAAAGACGTGGACCGGCTTTTGAGGACACTTTTACAGAAATGCATCCAAAACGCAGATGATCACGATTGCCGCGGTCAGGATGAGTATATCATAAAGCAAAATGCCCAGGACTCTTACAGTTTTATTTTGGCTTTTGGTAAGCGGAAAGAAAGACTGTATTCCGAGATAATCGGCGGTGAAAAAAATGTCCGCGAGGAAGGCGCACAGTACTCCGCCAAAGATCAGCGGATCGTCTGCCTGATAAATTGCTTCCATACATACAGTAAAGAGCAGGAAGGCATACACGGCAGCTGCCAGAAGAATATTGGTAAGAGTTCCGCTTCGGAATCCGGGCGGAAGAAAGCGGCGCCAGGAAGGTTTTTCCGGCGCCTGTTCTTTATATGCGCAGGGCTGCGAGGAGAATTTTCCAGCTATTGCCGGACGCAGCCTGCGCGGGCGAGTAGGATTCTTTTGCTGTTGCATTCCCATGGTCTGAAAGGATACAGCCTGACATTGCAGGGCTGTGGTCAGTGCATCGATTGTTTCGTATCGGTTTGATGGATCCCGACCGGTACAGCCTGCTATGATCCCGGCAAGCAGACCTTTGCCAATTTCTTCCGATGGCAGCTTTCCGGTCAGGAGGACATTGAGCAGCACGCCGATGGCCTGGATATCCGTGGCGGGATGTGCAAAGTTGTCCATGATGGCTTCCGCGGCAGGATAAGCAGGGTTGTCCGCGATGCGTTTTGCGGCAGGATAAGCAGAATCGTCTGTTACGGGTTTAACGGCAGCGATGTTGGCAGCCGGATCATTTCGGAAAAATCTGGCTTTCCCATAATTGACAAGTTTTATGACATGATCCGGGGAGAGAATCACGTTGGACGGCGTGATATCGCAGTGGATGATGGCCGGGTATCGGTGATGAAGTTCCCGGATGATGGCACAAAGCTGCAGCGTGCAGGAGATGGCCTTTTCTTCCGAAAACAGGCCTTCTTTTTCCAGAAGCTCCTGCAGAGAATGACCTGCCAGGTATTCTTCTATTAAGATCAGAGTATTATTTTCTTCGATCAGCTCACAGATGCGCGGCATATTTGCTACAGGCTGTTTCTGCAGTGCCCGGAGTACATCGATAGGACAGGAAGTGAGCCGCTTTCTGGCAAAAAGGGCTTTGCTTTCGACATGCTGTACGAGTTCGAAGCTGTTCCGAAAAGAACCGGTTGCTATTGGCTGGTAATAGGAAAGAGCTAATTCATTTTTCAATTCCATACAATGTATGTCCTCACCTTCTCATTTGCTCTTACAATGCTGCTGATTTTTTTTAAGCACTCTCACAAAACTGTAACTTATGTAATCTGATCACGCAGCATGTAATGAAAACAGTTGAAGTTTCCGAGAGTTTTTACAGTACTGTAAACAGCGACAGCACCATAAAAAGCAGGATATCGTAAAGTACGATGCCAACCACCCGTACAGCCATGCGGCTGCTTTTGGTCAGCGGCAGGGCACCCTGCACGTTAAGATAATTCGCTGTGAAGAGAACAAGCACGAGATAGGAGAGCCCCACCTTCCATTGCAAAATCCCCAGGAAAAGCAGGTAAAGGTATCCCACAACCGCGATCGCCATTTTAATGGGAGAGCCGCTTCGAAAACCCGGCGGTGTAAAACGCTGCAGTGTTGTGTGCGCAGATTGTGATCCGAAATTCTCTGCCTTGTTCAGGGCTTTTTGCAGCTCCGCGATAAAAACATCAATGTCCGCATAGCGGTCGCGTGGATTCATCTCTGTACATCTTTGGATGATAGGGGCCAACCTGCCTTCTGCTGATTTTTCGCGCGGAAGAGATCCGGTCAGAAGCACGTTGAGAACGACCCCGATTGCGTAGAGATCGGTCTGTACGCCGGAAGGCTCGAAGCCATATTGCTCCGGAGCGGCATAGCCGGCAGTGCCAAGCAGTACCGTATCATGCGTGGACGCATCGGATGCAAACTTCGCCGCATTGAAGTCAAGAAGCTTCAATACGTGGTCAGGCGAGAGAATCAGATTGGAAGGTTTGATATCGCGGTGGATGATGGGAGGATTCCTGTGGTGAAGAACCTGCACGATCCTGGCGAGATCAAGCACAAGCAAAGCGGCTTCCTCTTCTGAAAATGTGCGGCCTTTCTCCAAAAGATCCTGCAGAGTCTCGCCCTGGAGATATTCTTCTATAACGGTCAGAGTGCGGCCATTTTCTTCCAACTCGTAAATACGCGGCGTATTCGGAACCGGATGAGCACGCAGCGCCCGAAATACTTCAATATTATATTGCGTGAGCTGCTTTTTTATAAAAAACTGTCCCGTCTCTTTGTGCTGAACGAGCTGCACACCGTGCCGGTCATTTATGATCGTAGCGGCCTGATAATGAGATAAGATTGATCCATCCGGGTATTCCATGAGCGAAGATCCTCTGAGTAAATCACCATGCCGTGTTTTTCACGGCACCACTATGATGTAAAAGCTGATTGTTCCGTGTTTCAAATAGTTATGAGGATAATAGCATAGAATAGAAGGATTGACAAGAATCGGCTAGTCGCCGCCATCGTCCGCAAAACATTCGCCTGTTGTTTGCTTCAGCCATAAAAAGATGGCAAATTAGCCCGATTCGGGGCCAATGTAATTTTGCAGACTTTGTTATAATTCAGTTATGTAAGATTTTTTCTGTAAGAAAAGAAAATGCGGAAACGAGCCAGGATGGGAAAGGATTAAGAGAGCGGTAACCTGTAATGGAGCGCAGCGAAAGCAACAGAGAATACAGTATAGCAATCAATGACGAGAGCAAATATCACCACTACAGATTTGAAATATTTGTCTCATCCGCAAAGGTAAAAATGTCATTAGGCGTACAGTTCAGAATACTGCATAAGCGCTCGATCGTATAAACAGTAATAGATTTATTTTCCCGCAGGCGCTGCAGGGTGTGCGGGTCGAAATTATATTTGTGAATCAGCGCATACTGTGAGACATGGCGTTCTGCCATTGTCTTCCAGAGCGGCTCATAGCTGATCATATGCAGACCTCCAGTTTTTCTTCATTATCAGAGAAATCCGGCAAAAGGCAAATGATGGAAAAATCCACTATAAAATGTGCGGAAATGGTTGAATAAGATGGAAAAAAGCACTATAATGTTTAGCAAGAAGCAACCTGTAGTTTATCCGAAACAAAGAATAATATGAAAAAGAAAGAGGACTGACAGATGAAAAAAAAGATGGCACTTTTCATGGCGCTGGTAATGCTGGCAATCTTGCCGTTCGATGCTGTATCGGCTGCCGGAAATGGTTCCGGAGAGGCTGTGATCATCAGTGAGGACGTGGATGGGGCAGCAGAAACGACAGCTTCTGAAGACACGGAATCAGGAGAAATTGTGGTAGAAAGCGCGGAGAAAATCCAAGGTGAGACAGATGCTCAGCAGGAAACTGCGGCAGAAAGTGAGACACAGGCTTTGGACACCACAGAAACAGAATCCGCAGCGGAAACTGAGGCAGAGGCGACTACAGAAGCGGTAACAGAGGCAGCTGCTGAGAGCGAGGCGTCCCAGACAGAAGCAGTGGAAGCAGAGACGTCAGAGGGTATGACATCTCAGACAGAATTGGTGGAAGCAGAGACGTCAGAGGATATGGCATCCGTGGAAGCTGAGGAAGAAATAGAAACGTCAGATGCGGCTGCGTCTCAGGCAGAATCCAGTGAAGACGATGCACAGGCTGCAGAGACAGAAGCGGATGATGGCATTCTGGTGGCATCGGTGGAAGAAGTGGAGTCGACCGAAGAAGAAGCTGGAATTCAGACTGCATCTACGAGTACAGAACTGAGTGTCAATAAGACGTATTCACTTGCAGATATAATAGGAAGCACACAATACTTTTCTGTGTCTGCTGCAGGAAGAGTGCAGTTTATTGTACAGAACAGCGTAAATACGTCTTTCGGTTTATATGTGTACGATACGGGGCTGCTTAGTAGCTATTGTAAAGTATCTATGACGGCTGGTCTTGAAAGTGCTACATCGAACTATGTGACATTGCCAGAGGCGAAACAATATAGTTTCAAAATTTCTGGCAGTACGCCGAACAGTGAAGCTACCCTGTATATCAAATATGAAGCGGCTGGGACTTATTATGGAGAGACCGAGTCGAATGATAGCTTTGATACGGCAAATGGAATTCAATTTAATGTCGAATACGAGGGTATGCTTGGCGGTAGCGAGGATGAAATAGATTATTATAAATTTACTTTAAGTTCATCATCTAAAGTAGGTATGTCTTTTGATTTTTTGGATACTGAAATGACGGAATATAATGATGTAT
>JAJBVF010000019.1 GCA_020859965.1 Clostridiales bacterium | reverse complement strand
TTCTTTACCAGATCAGTCATGATGGAATAGATCTCTGCCTTCGCACCGACATCCACACCGCGCGTCGGTTCATCCAGAATCAGAATCTCCGGTTCTGTAGCCAGCCAGCGCCCGATCATAACCTTCTGCTGGTTGCCGCCGGATAAATTGCCTACCGTCTGTTCCTGACTGGGCGTCTTTGTATCCATCATGTCAATGTATTTCTGCGTGATATCGATTTCTTTCTGCAGATCCACGCGCAGATTGCTGATGAATTGCTGAAGCACCTGTATCGTAGAATTATAGCGTACACTCTGTACACCATACAATCCTTCTTCCTTACGGCTTTCCGGTACCAGAGCAATGCCATATTTCAGTGCATCAATCGGAGATTTGATATGAACCTTCTCACCTTTAATATAGACATCTCCTGTCATCTTAGGCGCAAGGCCAAAAATCGCCTTCATTGTCTCACTCCGTCCGGCTCCTACCAGACCGGCAAAGCCGATGATCTCACCCTTCCGCAGCTCGAAGCTGGCGTCTTTCGCCATATCTCCATCGGATATATGCTCACACTTGAGAACAACCTCTCCGGGAGTGAGATAATCTCTTGTATAATAACTGGTCAGTTCCCGCCCAACCATCAGAGCAATCAGCTCATCTGTGGAGGTATCCTTCACAACTCTGGTGCCAACGGTCTTTCCATCACGCATAACCGTGACGCGGTCACAGATTTCTTCCAACTCGCTCATCTTATGTGAGATATAAATGATGCCGACACCCCTTTTTGTGAGGTTCCGGATCGTCTCAAATAAGAAATTAACTTCTTTATCTGAAATGGATGAAGTCGGTTCATCCATAACCAGGATTCTTGCATTAAATGAAATCGCTTTTACAATCTCGACCATCTGCTGCTGCGCGATCGTCAGATCCGCCACCAGAGAATCTGCCTGGATATTCATCTCATAAGTATCCAGCAGCTTCTGAGCGTCGTCACGCATCTTTTCATGGTTTACATTCAGCTTTGTCCCAGGCTCGCGCCCAAGGAAAATATTCTCGGCAACCGTCATATACGGTACCAGTACCAGCTCCTGATGAACGATGGAAATACCCGCTGCCCGGGCATCATTCACACCATTAATATCCGTTTTCTTTCCTTCGATAAAAATTTCTCCGGCCTCAGCGCGATAGATGCCGCCAAGTACCTTGATCAAAGTAGACTTCCCTGCTCCGTTCTCGCCGAGAAGCGCATGGACTTCTCCTGCCTTCAGCTGAAGGCTTACATCCTGCAGTGCTTTGACGCCGGGGAAGGATTTATCGACCCCTTTCATTTCAAGCAAATACTCACTCACTAGCTTCCACCACCTGTCTAAAGTCTCTCCGCACAAAATCGCGGCTTTTTCCTGCAAAAGAGGCTTTGCCCGCTTCGGGAGCAAAGCCTCACTGCACTTTAAGATTATTGAAACGTCAGGCAGAGGGATTTATCCCCTTACCATTATGTCCGGCAATAACAGAAAGTTCAGAAAACTATTCTGACCTAATCTGTCGATTACTGCCATCCGTCTGTGCCATACTCATCTACGTTGTCAGCTGTGATGAGGAATGTGTCGATCGGGATATAGGACTCAACTTCTTCGCCATCAAGCCAAGCGTAAGCTGTCTCAGCGATGGTCTGACCGATGGTAACCGGAGACTGTGCGCCAGTACCTTCAAGGATCGTATCTGCAAGAAGAGCTTTTACATCCGGAGAACCGTCAACGCCATAGATCAGCGGAGTAACGCCTGCTGCGTCAGCTGCTGCATAAGCACCGAGAGCTGTTGGGTCATTGCCGCCGAAGATCGCTACTACATCCGGGTTCGCTGTGAGGAGGTCAGTAGCCTTCTCATTTGCTACCTGCTGATTGCCTTCTGCATCCTGCTGTCCCACTACGGTGAACTCTACGCCGGATTCTTCGAGAGCATCCAGGAAACCATTGGTTCTGTCTGTAACGGACTGCATAGTCGGGGAATCAAGAACGATGATATCTCCGCCTTCCGGAACCTTCTCAGCAAGGTCAACGCCGCATACATAACCTGCATTGTAGTTATCAGAGCCTGCATAGGATACCAGATAGCTCATATCGCCAACTTCGGTATCGAAACCAAACATCGGAATATCTGCTTCCTGCAAAGCGTCCAGAGCCGGGATAATGCCGTCAGCATCTACCGGGTTCACGAACATAACATCGATATTCTGCGAAATCAGATCCTCTACCTGATCGATCTGGGTATTGGAATCATTGCCCGGGTCTACAGAGATGAGCTCATCGCCATTCGCCTCAACTACTTCACGGATCGCATCCTCAAGAGCTACGAAGAACGGGTTCGTTCCATCCATGCAGGTGTAGCCAAATTTAAGGCCTTCCGCAGATGCTGACATACCCATGATAGTTGTCATAGCCGCTGTTGCAACAACAAGTCTTCCAATCGTTTTTTTCTTCATTTCTGTTCCTCCTTCATCAGAAATCTATAGTGACTTCATTATAAACACATTTCTATAATTTTTCAATCTTTTTTTACGGTTTTTTATCACTTTTTTACATTCCTTTAGAATTTGTATCTGTTTTACAGAAATTTTACCCAAATCAAAAAACAGAAACTGTGATATTTTGCACAAATGTCAAAGGGCTGTACTTAATGTACAGCCCCACGGATTCATTATTAATCGTATTCCGGTTCGATCAGACCATATGTCCCGCCTTTTCTCTTATATACCACATTCACTTCCTCTGTCTCCGCATTTCGGAAAACGAAAAAGCTGTGTCCCAGAAGCTCCATCTGCACACATGCATCCTCCGGATACATGGGCTTCATGCCAAAATGTTTCGTGCGGATAATCTGCACCTCTTCCAGCGGCTCCGATTCTTTCTCGATGAATTCCTGACGGAAATTGCCGCCGCCCTGTTTCCGGTCTATGATCTTTTCTTTATATTTGCGCAACTGCCGCTCGATCACTTCTTCTACAAGATCGATCGACACATACATATCATTGCTTACCTGTTCTGAACGGATAATATTGCCCCGTACCGGAATCGTTACCTCTATTTTCTGCCTTTCTTTTTCTACGCTTAATGTCACTATAATTTCTGTGTCTGAAGTAAAGTAGCGCTCAAGCTTTCCAAGTTTGTCCCTGACTGCTGTTCTAAGGCCATCGGTCACCTCAATATTCTTACCGCTGATCGTAAACTTCATATTACCCATCTCCTTTACTTGATGATAGTGTCATTATAACATATCTTCCGTTTTTTACAATAAAAATTTCCAATTTTTTCTGTATTTTCGCACTCTTATTGGCTATTTTTAATAATTTTCAAAATATTGTACAGATTTCATCAGGCTTATAGAGTTAATCAACACAAAGTTTCAGAATCTCACGATAGGAAAGCGATCCTCCAAACAGATCCAGCGCGCTGCCAACCGTCACATCGACCCGATTTTTCCCCGCTTCGCGCAGAACCTGTAAATCGTCATAACAGCCAACGCCTCCCGCATAGGTGACCGGCAGTTTTCCCCAGCTTCCAAGCAGACTTACCACTTCCGTCTCAATTCCGGCGGACTTTCCTTCTACGTCAGCTGCATGTACCAGAAATTCGTCGCAGTAGAGGGACAGTTCATCCAGGGTTTTCTCATTTAAACAAACCTGAGTAAACTTCTGCCACCGGTCTGTCACGATATAATAGACTCCTTCTTTTTTGCGACAGCTCAGATCAAGCACCAGGTGTTCTTTCCCAATCTCACGTATCAGTCGTTCCAGATTTTCGTAATAGATCCGTCCATCCCGGAAAACATAGGAAGTCACGATTACATGAGAAGCTCCCGCTTCAAGATAATCAGCCGCATTCTCCGGATTGACGCCGCCTCCAAGCTGCAGGCCGCCCGGAAAAGCGGCAAGAGCACGCAGACCCTGTTCCCTTGTTTTCTGATAATAAGGAGAAGAGGATGGATTGAGCAGGATCACATGCCCTCCGCGCAGAGAATCCTCCTGATATAGCCTGGCATAATAATCCGCATCCTGACCTGATACAAAATTCTCCATGGCCATATCCTTTTCATCCCGCAGGCTTCCTCCTACGATTTGCTTTACTTTCCCATTATGTATGTCAATACACGGACGAAACCGCATGACAAATCCCTTCCCTTCCGTTCATTTCTATTTCTGCAAGGCGGACTGCCGGGTCCGCATTTCCGTCCGGCAGTCCGTCAATCTTTCTTTCCGATGTCCGCTTTTGTCGTGATATTACTCATCTGTATGATCCGTCTCATTTCCGGTAAGCGCGTCTCCCGCATCTTCAACGCCGTCGATCACGTCTTTTCCTGCGTCTCCGACACCATCAACAATATCATTCCCCGCATCACCAATGTCATCTGCTACGGAGTCACCGTCATCCGTTGTCTGGTCATCGCTGTTTAGCGAGTCATTCTCTGTCTGACCACTGTTATCCGTGGCATCATTTACCAGGCCATTCCCATCTGCGTCTTTTTCATCTGTGTTATCAGCAGCATCTGTGCCGTCTGACTGATCAGCATCCTGATTTCCATTCGAATCACCAGCGATATCATCATTTGTGTCGGCAAGGTTCGATTCCGTTGTCCCGTTATTATTACTGTCGGAATCACTGTTGTCCCGGCCGCATCCGGCGAGCAAAGCCATACAGCATACACAGGCAATACATAATACGTACGTTCTCCAGCGTTTCATAAAGATTGTTCTCCTTTACATTTATTCCTGATGTCGTCCGGTCTTCTGACCGTCTAATCACATTATGAGAAGAAAACCGCTTCTCATAATCTCCAGAATCTTACGATTCTGTCGTTAACTTATCGGGTGAAAACCCGCAAGCGCGTTTTCCTTCCGA
>JAJBVF010000013.1 GCA_020859965.1 Clostridiales bacterium | reverse complement strand
CCGTACGTTCGGTGCTGTGAGAGGACGGCGGTTAATCACCGCCTCCTACTCGATTCAGAAGAATCCGGTCAGAAAACTTCCGGGGCTGCTTTCGGAGCCACTGGCGCGGATACTTCCAAAGTTGGCGCAGCAAGGTCAAGGACATCCAAAGCCAGACGGGCAGCTTATTCTGTTGCCCGCGCCCCAATAGTTGCCACTTCTGCTACCGTTCACAGGCAGGTCGGCCAGTACGAGGATGAAAATGTCGGAGTACAGGCGGCTCATCAGACGGAGATGGTTGGCGAGGGCGGTATCCGGACGATCAGCCATATGAAGTATTCCAGTAAGCTGAAGCAGGAAGAAAAAGCGGAGAAACTGAAACGAAAAACCGATGATGCCAATGTGGAAGCGCTTTATCAGAAACATCTTTCGGAGAATCCAGAGGCTGCCACGAACCCACTTTCCCGTTGGATGCAGAGGCGTGAGATAAAAAAAGAATACGCTGCGGCACGGGCAGCGGCGATGAAAACAGGCGGCACAGGTGCGGCTGCTTCCGCCGCTTCGGGAGCGAAAACAGCTGCGGAGACGGAGAAAAAGGCAGGCGGCCTGTTCGCAGGAGTAAAGGGTTTTATTGACAGAAACAGCGGGACGATGAAAGTCGTCCTTGTTGTTATTTTTGTGATCGTTTTTCTTGTCACACAGCTCCAGTCCTGCGGAATGATGATCAGCGGAGTGCTGTCTTATGTAGATGCGGCGACCTGGCCCGCAGATGATGATGAGATCACGAAAGCGGAGAAGTATTACACGAAGCTGGAAGCACAGCTGCAGAAAAAGATCAACCAGACTGAATCCGCGCATTCCGGCTCCGACGAGTACAGCTATAACATCGGGGAGATCGGCCATGATTCCACGGCCCTCATCAGTTATCTGTCTGCCAAATACGGTGCGTTCACGTTCAATGAAGTGAAGTCAGAACTGGATGCGATTTTTGCGCTCCAGTATAATCTGGCAACCGATACAGGGACGGAGACACGCACGGTAACAAAAACAGTGCAGGCAGGCGAATATATCGGTGAGGTTGTGACGAGCGGTTACTGCAGCTGCTCGATCTGTTGCGGACAGTGGGCGGGAAGTGCAACGGCTTCCGGGGTTTATCCGACTGCCAGTCACACGCTTGCTGTTGATGCGAGCAACCCGATTGTTCCCATCGGGACGCAGATCATCATGAACGGAACGCTTTATACCGTGGAAGATACCGGAAGTCTCGCAGATTATGGTGTGGATTTTGATGTGTATTATGATGACCATTCGAGCGCACTTGCACATGGACATCAGACATGGGAAGCCTACTATGCGGGCGGTGACGGGGAGGAAATCGAAGTCACGACAACGGAGACGGTGGATGTCTGCTATGTCTCTCTTGAGACGACCAGCTTTGAGAGTATCCTGGCAAGCCGGATGTCGGATGAAGAATCCGAGATTTACGATGTGTATATGCAAACTTATGGCGGCAGAATTTACTTCGGCTCACCGGTAGACTTCAACTGGCATTATTATGTGAGCGGCGAGTATGGCTATCGCTGCGAGGGTACCCGCGTGACGGAATCCGACAGCCTGGAGATCACGGTTCCATCCGGCACGGAAGTCTTGGCTGTGATGGATGGTAAGGTGAAATCGGTATCCAATGGAAAAGTGAAGTTGACGGACGGAAACGGTTCTGTGATCACGCTCGGCGGGTTAAGCAGTATCAGCGTATCCGCGGGAGATACGGTGGAAATGGGAGAGACGATTGCAGAGGTGGGCAGTTCCGGTGTGCTGACGATCACGTTCACGTACAAGGGAAGCAGCCTGAATCCGTATTTTTATCTGGATACCGGCGAAAGCGAATTGTATGAAAATACAGGCAGCGCGACCAGGAAAGCGGCGCTGCTGATTGCGAAAGCCTATCAGTATCTGGGTGTGCCGTATGTGTGGGGCGGTTATAGCCCGAGCGGCTTTGACTGTTCCGGGTTTGTTTCTTACTGCATCAATAACTGCGGTGCGGGATGGAATTACGGACGTTTGACTGCGAACGGTCTGCTGGATGCCTGCACGGTCGTTTCTTCCTCGGAAGCACAGCCGGGAGACCTGATCTTTTTCCAGGGAACCTACAACACCTCCGGGGCGAGTCATGTCGGCATTTATCTCGGAAACGGACAGATGATTCACTGCGGTTCACCTGTGCAGGTAACCAGTATCACATCGTCCTATTGGCAGTCCCATTTCTACTGCTTCGGGCGTCTGTCGTAAAAGCGGCCGGCAAAAAAATGAAAAATAAATCAGTAATAACGGGCAGGAGATACGTTCTCTTGCCCGTTAAACAGTGCACAGGGGCGAAAATGTCCCTGTCTGATAAAAGGAGGAATCATGAGCGCAAAGTTAGAAAAGATCGGCGCGGATCTGGCGAAAGCCCGTGCCAAATCAAAAGAGTGGGATTCCAGAGTAAAGAAACTGGAAGCACAGTACAAGGAGCAGGAAAATCTGGAAATCTGCAGTGTCACGCATTCCTATAATCTGACTCCGGACCAGCTTGCAAAGCTGCTCGAAATCGCAAAGACTATGCCGCCGGAAAGCATACAGGCGCAGGCGGCAATGAATGAATCCATGAACAGGAATGAGGAGGTCGAACCGAATGAGGATTAAGCTGAATTATATGCTGCTGCCGTTGGTGTTTTGCATCGGGCTGTTTTCGTGCAGGACATTTGCTTACGTTGACAGCGATGTGAATGCCGATGCGGAGGAAGCGGAAGAAACGGTAATTGAAATTTTGTCGTCGAACAGCACAGCCGCAGAAACGGAAAGTAACGAAGCGGGAACTGCCGAAACAGAGAAGACAGTCAGTGTGACCATTTCAGAGGATGGAACCTACACGTATTCTTACGGTGGTTACGAGTGGACGGTACGCAGCACAGAGACGGAAAACGGCGAAAACGGAGAAATCACTGTGACCAGCACAGCGAGTGCGGACAGCGAAGCCAATGATGATGCAGACAGCACCGGAACTGCTTCAGATGGAAAAACCACATCGTCCGCGACCGGAACTGTGGTAGGCATCAACAGTTATCTGAATCTCCGTACCGGAGCAGGAACAGATTACAAGGTAATCGGTAAACTTGAGAATGGAACCGAGGTAGAGATTATCAGCGAGGAAAACGGCTGGTATCAGGTG
This sequence comes from Clostridiales bacterium, assembly GCA_020859965.1. Classification (GTDB taxonomy): domain Bacteria; phylum Bacillota; class Clostridia; order Lachnospirales; family Lachnospiraceae; genus Choladousia. Next base: position 1,700 of record JAJBVF010000013.1, on the reverse strand, counting down.
ACGGTTCCGGAAATGACCGGATATGTTTACAGCGGTTATCTGGAAGTTTCAGAGGATACGGACTCGGCTGACAGTACCGTAGAAATCTCTGATACAGAAACGGTACTTGCCCTGCTGGAGTCGATGTTGGGAAGTGATACGGAAGAAACCGAATCCGAGCCGCTTACTCCCGATGGGAATCTGAACCTTGTAGACGACATCGGTACAGAGACCGAATCCGGAAAGCAGTTTATCACGGTGGAGACCAAAAATGGAAATTATTTTTATCTGATCATCGACCGGGATGATGAGGGAGACAGCACCGTTCATTTTCTGAACCAGGTAGACGAATCCGATCTGCTGTCTCTGATGGACGACGAGGATGTGGAAGCATATGAAGCGTCCCTCGCCGAAGCGGAAACAGAGACAGAGGACGAGACGGCCTATGGAACCAGCACTTCAGGTACAGACGCAGAGGACGGAACCGCAGAAACGGAAAGCGAGCTGATCGCAGAATCCGAAACTGATGGAACGAGTACAGCGAATATGCTCCCTATTTTCCTGTTAATTCTTCTGGTGGCAGCTGGCGGCGGTATCTTCGCTTATAGTAGATTCAAAGCCAAAAAGGATGAGGAATCGAAGCCCGATCCGGATGCCGACTATGAGGATGAGGAGGAAGAAGAAAGCGAGGAACTGGAGCCGTTCGGCGGATACGGCTATTCCGGGGAAGAACCGGAGGACGAGTATGACGACGAGGATTATGAGATTGACGAAGATGATGCAGATGTTGAGCCAGTCTGATATGATTCCTCGTGGACAGGCATAGCCTGGGCAGCCTGCGGGCTGCTTACATAGCGAAAATGAGGAGATTCTTCTTGTTTGCAGGGAGTGGGACTGATATAATGGGGTATCGGAGGGAAGAAACAAGCCGATTTATCGGAAAGGATACCAGATGACAGAAATAAATCAGGATGATATTATAATTGATATTAGAAGGGTAGCCGCAAAACTAAATCAAAACAAATTGACAAAACAAGAGTATGCAGAAAATGGTGGCCGATATTCGTTTTCATTTTTTGAAGAGTATGAGGATGAAATTGGAAGCTTCGCAAATAATGTTGAGCTGGCAGGATTAAAATATATGACGTAGCTTATTGAAAAATCGGAATATGCGAGGAGAAGGACAATGGACTTAAAAGAATTTCAATGGACAAGGGAACCGCAGGAATGTAATATTTCTGAGAATACGATTGAGATTGTAACAAAGCCGCATACAGATTTGTGGCAGAGAACTTACTATCATTTTCAAAACGATAATGCACCAGTCTTTCAGATGGAGACGGACGAGAAATATTTCAGTTTTACGGTGAAAACGAGTTTTGAGGAAAGTCATCATCGTTTTGACCAATGTGGGATAGTTATGTATCTTGACAGTGAAAATTGGTTAAAAGGCTCTGTTGAATATGAGAATAACGAGTTTCAGCATCTTGGAAGTGTTGTCACGAACCAGGGATATTCTGACTGGGCTACAACGGAAATTCCTGTAAATGTAAAAATCATATGGTATCGACTTAGTCGGCGGGAGGATGATTATTGTATTGAATGCTCTGAAGATGGCGTCCGGTTTAAACAGATGAGAATTTGCCATATGCATCAGGGCGGCGGCAAAATCCAGTTTGGAATCTATGCCTGCTCACCGGAGGATTCCTCTTTTAAGGCAG